>NZ_JBQTGI010000009.1:0-268478 GCF_052400645.1 Saccharicrinis sp. GN24d3 | reverse complement strand
CTGATCAGCGAGTCGTAATTGGCGATGTGATGGAGGTCGTCATAACTAATGTTCTGGCACAGCCTAACCTGCGAAAGCACGAATATCTGCCACAGGTCCATTCCCGGCCTTCCCATGTTGTTGTTTTCCGAGAATATCTTTTTTTCCAGGATCTCGAACACCTGGGTGTTCCACTTGGGGTTAATGAATATTTCTTTTAACGCCGCGCACAAGCCCGGCAACGCACCGCCGCGTTTTGCAGTGGGTATTTTTGTGTCCTGTATCAACAACCTGCCAAGGGTAATTTGCTGTTCGAATCTTTTTCGCATATCTGAACCTGATTGAAAATTTGTGGTGAACCAGACGAATCTCAAATCGTCAACAGGTTGAATATCTGTATTTTAATTGATTTTAGCAAGCCGAAACCCATAAAGATTCTAACTAGTTTTCAACACTAACCAGTTGAGCGTGAATACATATCGGGTTTACTTGCAGAGACTATTTAGTGCTTGAATATGCTTTTTTGCTTTTTCATAGGCCTGGCTAATATGAATGAATCCTATATCATTTAATCCTATCGATTTTAACATGCGGTAAAGTTCCAGCCGGGTATAAAGTTCACTATGTGAGCTTTTCAATAATGGGGTAAGTATCTTTTTACGGGAATTAAATGTAGATTGTGCCGTAATAACGGAGGATACAAACTGTGTGTAATAACAGTACTGCCCGTTCATGTTAGAACCCCTGGTATCTTTTAAATAAACAGGAAGGAAGATATAATCGGCTCTTTTCTCAAGGTAATCTACATGCCCATACATTGCCGTCATTGGGGCACAAAACTCGGCACCGCAAAAATTTTTCCCATCTTTAACCGGCGTATGGTAGTTTACACTTGTGACCGTTTTAACGGATAACAGGTCGAAAAAAAATTGCCAGAACAGAACTTCATCGTGCAGGTGCAAGCCGGCAGGAATTCCTATGATCGGCGAATCCTTGTTTGACGTGGCCTTGAATCTGAACAGCTCCTTTCGTTTACGCATTAACTGAAAATGAGATGATTTATTGCTCACATATTTTTTTACATTATAATCTCTGCCACATAAAAAACCATATGCTTCCACCTGACCATCTATTTCAGCAACTTTAAGTTTACAATGATTCGTGCATAAATCACAGACCTCCGATCGGGTTGGGATTGATTTCTTATACAGGTCAAGTCCCCTGAATTTTGTGGTTCCGATATTTGCATCGCATATTTCGAGCGCTACACCTAAAGCGCCGGTTAAATGACAATACTTTGAAACCATGATAGGCTTGTTAAGCTTTTGTTCAAAAGCAGCAACCAGTGCTTTGTTTTTTGCGGTTGCTCCCTGAAAAAAAATTTTGTCCCCAATATGACTTTTCCCCACTACTTTAGCCAGATAATTCTCGCGGGTTGAATGCAAAACAGCAGCCAGGATTTCATCCGGCTTATAGCCATCCATTAAATAATGGTTGATATCGCGTTCCATAAATACGGTGCACCTGTCGCTAGCCAGCGGGGAACGCACTTTTTCAGCCCGGCCGGAATAGTCATTCAAAGGACATCCGAGTTTTTTGGCTTGTTCCTCAATAAAGCTGCCGGTACCGGCGGCACATACATTATTCATGGCCGAAAAAGTGATCATGCCATCATGCAGAATGGTAAACTTTGAGTCCTGTCCGCCAATCTCGATAATGGTATCTATTTCGGAATCCAATTCAACGGCAGCCCTGGCATGCGCCGTTATTTCATTGAGTATAATATCGGCGCCGATGATTCTTCCGATAAATTTCCTTCCGGATCCGGTAGTACCGGTACCTGCTACATGAAAATGAAGTTTCTTCCTTTCCTTAAAATTACAAATTGATTCCAGAATAACCTGCACAGCTTTTAACGGCTGACCGGAAGTACGGGTGTAAAATCCTGCAATAACCTCTTTTTTACGATCAATGATTACTGCCTTGCTACTGGTTGAACCAATATCTATACCCATATAAATACTACCTAAGCTACTGTTCCTCGTTTTTACATAAACATCCACCTCAACAACCTGAAAGCCGGGATAGCTAACCGACTTGAATGTATATGTTTCGTGTGATTTAAAATCCGGATAATCAGACTGCTTCAATTGCAGCGGAGGATAAAAATATTTTTTCGCTTGTATGGGGGGCAGGATAATATCCTCAACGGAATTATAGGAAATGTGCTTTTTTTTATCCTTTCTGCATTCCATGGCCGCCCCTAATGCACCATACACGTGTGCATATTTATCCACTGAAATTTTGAGATTGGTTATTTGCCCCAAATGCCTGATTACCGCCTTATTTAATGCCACACCTCCCGAAGCAACCACAGAAGAAAAAGTATTTTTCTGAAAAACAGTGTTTGCCATATTTTTTGCCAGGCCATAGGATAATCCGTCACATATTTCACTTAACGAGTAGCCTTCTTGCTGGGCATGGATAAGGTCGGTTTTAGCAAATACGGCACATCGGGATGCAATTTTCGGTATGCTACCCGTGTTTTCATAAGCCATCTTACTGAATTCCTGTATGTTTTTCAAATGGAGACGTTCGGCCTGTTGATCCAGAAAATTCCCGGTGCCGGCCGCGCATGAAGAATTTGATTTGTAGTGGTGGTATTCATTTTCTTTATCAAAGGTAATAAGTCCGAATTTCTCCGCCCCTATGATTAACAGCGAGCGGAGTGTAGGGTGGAAATGTTTTGCCGCATTGATATATGCGCCTCTCGTGTCGACCAATGTTCCGTCCCGGATTACATTTGGGGTTGAGGATGTATACCCGATCCCCTTGATTTCCTCTATTTTAATATTTTTCAGTAATGATTCCAGGCTTGAAACGATTTGCCCCTTGTGAAAGGTATAACGCGTACTTATAATCCTGTCTTGCTCATCAATTATGGCAGTGCTAACCGCAACCGAACCGACATCAATCCCAAGGTAATACGTGTTCTTCACAATTTCCTCCCTCCAAATTATCAGTGGTCATATAATGAGAATGACAATCTATATTTCCAATGAACGCTAAAACTTTAGTAATTTATCTAAAAGGTACGGCTTTTAAACCTTAATAAGTGCTTTTGCGCCTATAATTTCAATTTTAAAATCATTGGTATTGCAAATGACTTTTCTGAAAAAAATGAAAAGCTGATCCTTGTTTGCATCCACCTCAAAATCCCAATATCAAATCTCCCTCCGACGAGGTCAATTCTATTCTCACAATTGTATGGTCAGTATCACTGACAGGTATCATTTTTCCGGTATACCGAACACTACCGTTTGGCCTTACAATGGTAAACTCAATGTCAAGTCCATCAAAACTTCCGCTTAAGTCATTGCCATTTCTGTCGGGATCGGTCTGGTGGAATTCCGCACCATTAAAAACCCCCGACGCCACACCTTTGTTATCCTCATCAGGCTGCAGGTCGATCTCATAATTCTCGTCACCCACCACCGGCCAGGTAGCTGCAAAAGCCGGGATAAAAACGGTAGCAATGACTGTTTCTGAACCACAGGCCATGATTACACTTGCCAGGAGTATTAAAGTCGATTTTTTAATTACATCAATAGTTTTCATCATCACGTTTTTTCAAGTTTATATTTTTCCAATAGTCATACCAGGTATCACATTTCCCTTTTAAGGTCGTCCAGAAAGAAATTTATCCTTGTTTTTATTTCTATCGTTTCTTCCTGCAGGTCATCCACCATATCATCCACGTTTTCCATAATCTTCTTCTTCATTCTTTCCTTCTCCTTTTTTTTCAACGCACGCTCCCGGTAATTCCAGATATCCTCCCTCACCTTATTCAGCGGCAAAATTTCCGTTACGTGTATATTGTCCATTATTTCGGAATAGATGCTTTCAAAGCGCCTTGCGTAAGGTGGGCCCCAGACACTTTCAAAATCCGTCAGGTATTTACCCCTGTTGCTATCCAGGTTTCTCCATAAATCGTTGTAATTATATACGGTCTGTTCAAGTTCCTTATAATACTTCTCATCCTTGAAAGCAAAATCGGCAATACTTCCAAAGGCGATGCTAACATCTTTTATACTGGCCAAATAGGATCTGAGCAGCGACGAAACATGGTCGTATTGTTTTTTCCGGGCCGCCAGCACTTCGCCGGCGTACAAATCTCCCAATAACTTCCGCATAAAAACCTTGCTCAGTTCAATATCATCAATTTTAGCTTTGTCAATAAGGATGTCGCCCTGTTTCAGTATGTTTCCGTTTAAATGTTGAAACGTTACCTTAACCTGATATTTCCCGCTCTCGTCATGGTATATTAATTCGCCAAAAAAAACAGCGTCAGCCTTGTTGGCCTTCAGGCTATCCCGGGAATTAGGTGACAATTTGCGAATGTCGGATATGTTGTTTTCCATATCCTGGTGAGCCATGATCCTGTCGTAACGCCTGCGTTCGAGTACCGTAAACCTGTTTAATTTGATCAATTCGGTTTCAAAGTCGTTCCGGTACACCGTAGCGTATTTGCCAAGGTGCGCATGGCTCACACCAAAATCCCACACGTACACATGTGTTGGTTCATATCCCTGGGCATTAACATTGGCCATCGGCTCCAGAATACCTGTTAGGGGAAATAGCATTAAGCTAACCCATATTTGCCATTTGTTTCTCATGCGTTTCAAGAATTGGTATTAAAATTTCGAATGGGCCTTTTACACCCTGCACAGTGCCTTCTTTTGGCAAAACAAAGGAGGTAAAGTACTATTCGCACAGCATGGCTAACCGCAGCGAGTCTTTTGTAATCTGCTGATCCAAAACACAGCGTTGGGCGCCGTTATTAATTTCGAAATGATGACTGCCGGTTTTTCCCTGCACGCGCACCGTTATAGATATTAGACTTCTATCCACCACTTCGGCAAGCCGGTTGTCGACATACACATCCTGTTTTGCCATAAAGGAAGGAACCACCAAAATAACATCATAGGTTGGGTTCGGTATAGTCTGTTTATTCTTGTGTTTAACCGGTTCGTCCATTTGCATAGATGTGGAGTCCGATAAACCCCGAACCGGTTCATGCTGTTCCTGTTTTGGCTCCGGTATGTTTACCGGCTCTTCCTTTACACCTTGATTTGGCACATTACTCCTGTTAAAAAATTGTATCGCAAATACCAGGGCCAATACACCCACAAAAATATATATGCTTTGTCCAAGTATTTTTTTAACCCTACCTCCTCCGTGTATAGTACCAAAGTCATCTTTTATTTTAGCATTTACCGCTTCGTACAGCTGTTTGAAATCGGAACGAATGTGCTGATCCGCATGAAGCATATTAATATCCTTGAGGATATGGGTAAGCTGCCCTATGTTATTCCTTATCTCGGCATACAGGTTAAGGTCGTCCGCTACGCCCTGAATATTGCCCAGGCTTTTCAATTCCCTGGTCTTACGGTCCAGGTTTTCCACCTCGTTTTCCCAATGCTTCATCAGGTCCAGCCTATCGGTTGCCCTGGCAATCTTTACCCCGTCCAGAACGATGGGGAAAATGCGTTCGTACAGGTGCTGGTTTTTGAAAATTTGAATCAGCTCGTACATACAGTTCTCCGACCGCAAATATTTGTTGCTAACGACCACGATTACATATTGCCCGCTTCCAATATCTTTCATAAATTCGCTGATCCTCCCTTTATATTTCAGGTCCTTCTTATCCCTGATAACATGCAGGCCCCTTCCTTCAAACTCTTTTTCAATATTTTCTGCGACGGTCTCGCTCTCGGCGTTCCAGGCGTATGATATATATATTTTCGGTTTAGTAACAGTGTCCTGCATAATGTTGAAATCTTATTAGAATACATGTTTTGCGAATAAAAGTATATTGCTGTCCTAATAATCAAACAGCCATACAATTATTTGGTTCTGTGGGAGAGATGGTTATTGTGCTGTACACAACATGTTACTATTCTAAAAATTCTGTGTGGATGGATGATGATCCGAAGATGAAGCTTGGATTTTTAACCGTCGGTCCCCCTTATATAAAATGGCGCTGTGGTTAAACACCCAAAGCTTCACCCATCAATAAAGGAAGGCATGGTTAAACAACCAAAGCCTCCCCAAGCAAAAAAGGGAGCCGTGGTTAAATAACCAAAGCCTCCCCAAGCAAAAAAGGAAGCCGTGGTTAAACAACCAAAGCCTCCCCAAGCAAAAAAGGAAGCCATGGTTAAACAACCACGGCCTATACCATTGGGGTTTGGCCACGGAATGCTTTAGCCCAAACTCATAGCTTAATTGATGTTATAAGAAAATTTCAATTTACTTGACATTAATTATGTTTCTCGTTATATTGAATGTATTATTTTAAAAATCTATATTTCTAACCCTTTAAAATTTTTGCTATGATAGACAGAATCATGACGCAAACACGTATTACAGAGATCGACACTGTTACTTCCCAAATTCTTGCTGCCTACCAAAGTTCTTCTCTTAATGGCGACTCCAACCTTTCAGGTATCATTACCAGTATCCAGCCTCTTTCGGCAAATCTTAACCAAGCCATTAACCGTATTAAAAGCGAGTCGGAACTGGAAGAAAAGGACGAAGACCGGGATAACTCAGTACGGTCTTTTTATTATTTGATCCTTGGGTTTACCCACCACCCGGATGAAAACATTACCAACGCGGCGCAAAAAATCATGTCTGTTATCGACAATTACGGACTGCAAATAGTGAACGAAAGCTATGCCACCGAGAGTTCTTTAGTTAACTCCTTACTTACCGAACTGGCGAAACCTGAATTGCAAGAGCCTATTGCACTTGTTTCAGGTGCTGCGGAAAGCATTGCGGCCTTGCGGAATGCGCAGAACGACTTTGAAACCAGCCACCTGGCTTTTGAGCAAAAAAAAGCACAGGAAGGCACCTATGCCAATGCCACATCCATAAAAAACAAGATTCTCAAACTTATAAATGGCAAATTGGTGATTTACCTAAAAGCGATGGCCATAGTCAACGAAGACACCTATGGCAGCTTTACCCGTACGGTTGCCCAACTAATTGCCGCCAACAACGAAAACGTAAGAAGAAGAACGAAGAAAACAACACAGGAAATTGAATAAGCTGAAGGGCTTTTTTCATACTTTGAATTTGTTAGGTTAGTAAAGCCCCGGATTGGTCACCCGGGGCTTTTTTATATTTCTTGGGTTTATCTTCTGTTGTATTTACATGAGATCTGCGTTAACGAATCGGTATTATTACATCCTAAAAATACTGCATTAGAAACGCAGCTTAATGGTCAGGGTTGGAGATGTCACTATTTTATTCGCCGGGAAGTTATGATAATGATTCAAGCCTAACGAGGTTGACATACTTAAGGCTTTTCGTTTGTTTCGACCAGCTGCCACAAACAAGGGAATACTGCCCAAAACGGAAGCAGGACCTCCGATAGCAAAAAACGGCAGAACATCTAAAGAAACCTGCCCTGGCGAAACATAAGCAATCATGGAAGCTCCGGCACCCACCAGTATCCAAGCGGTAACTTTTTGACCTCTACTCTTTCGCAAGTAATCCTGTTTAGTCGGGGATTGGAGGGTGGGTGTTTGGGCCACAAGTGTAAATGAGCCAATTAACAACAGAAAACATACGAATAACTTCTTCATGACCAACGATTTAACATTTAACAATTAGCGTCTCCCCGCACAAACGGAAACCACTTTACTTCACGATCCTGCCTTTCGATGTCATTTCACTTTGCAACTTTCGAAACGACTCGATAAATCAAACCTATAAGATGTTCATATATGCGTTATGATATTCAAAGGCATACCATTAAAGGTAAGACTAAAAGCTCTATGAATCAAGGACGCAACCCCAACAAAAAGCCGAATAAGTCGGCTCTATAGCTCTGGTGTACCTTGAAGTTCAGTTGGATTAAAGCCCTGAGTAGCTTACTTGTTTTTTATGTTTCTTTTCCAAAGTTTCAAGCTTGGATAAGGTTTAAATACCCTGGTGGATCAAACCATGACGTTTAATAAAATTTCTCCTTTACCTTATTGTCCTTATGAAGACCCCCAAACACATATCGCCCGTCGTTTATTTTACCTCCTGGTAAAACGAGCATCCCTGCAACGGCGTGAAAATCTCCGGTTAAGATTTTATTTGTTTCAAAAAACAAAGTGCCTATCGCATCGCCATCATGTTTTTGCAGACCATTTATGCACACTTAAAAATTAGATCCTAGGTCATTATTTAAGAAACACCATGGCGGGGATTGACTGTACTCCACATTATCTTTTCGCTATGGCTAAACAAGCCAGCCTATCCCGATGTTTCACATGAGAACGACATAGAAATGAAGGAACAAAATATTAGGCAACAACAAAAACTTAGTTTACCGAAAAAAATAGTTTCGCTGGGCCAAAACGTGTGGCAGGCCTTGATGGGGACTTCCTTTGACTACACAGAAATTAAACTCAGCAAGGCCATCTTTTTGCTGGCCATACCCATGGTGCTCGAAATGGTGATGGAATCCATCTTTGCCATTGTCGACATTTACTTTGTGTCCAAGCTGGGTGCCGATGCGGTTGCGGCGGTAGGCATCACCGAATCGGTTATTACCATTGTCTATTCTATCGCCTTTGGCTTAAGCATGGCCACCACCGCACTTGTTTCCCGAAGGATTGGAGAAAAGCGTTCCGAAAAGGCAGCGCATATTGCCTGGCAATCCATTATCACCGGAATCATAATATCTGCCGCGATAGCCATTCCAGGCTTGTTATTCGCCAGGCAAATATTGGGGTTGATGGGAGCGTCCGATATGTTGATTGAACAATTCAGCGGTTACCCAACCATTATGCTGGGCGGCAATGTGGTCATCATGCTTATTTTCATTAACAATGCCATATTCAGGGGCGCTGGAGATGCCGCCATCTCCTTGCGGGTGCTGGTCATTGCCAATGGGTTAAATATTATTCTTGATCCCATGTTAATATTAGGGCTGGGGCCGTTCCCAAAATTAGGCATCGAAGGTGCCGCCTGGGCCACCAATATAGGCCGTGGTGTAGCCGTGCTATACCAGTTTTACATCCTGTTTAAAGGTTCGGCCAGGGTAATGCTGATCCCGGATAAGCTGCGATTGGACCGGCAAAAAATAGCCCAGGTATTGAACATTGCTTCGGGCGGTATATTCCAGTCGCTCATAGCCACCTCCAGCTGGATCGGTTTGGTGCGTATTGTTTCATCCTTTGGCAGCGAGGCCGTGGCTGGTTACACCATAGCCATACGTATCATTATATTTGTTTTGCTCCCATCCTGGGGACTGAGCAATGCCGCCTCCACCCTGGTGGGACAAAACCTGGGCGCGCACCGACCGGACAGGGCCGAAAGGTCGGTTTGGTTTACCGCCCGTGCCAATATGATATTTTTGGGAATATTGAGCATCGTATTTATTTGGGCCCCTACCTTTTTTATCGAACTATTTACACAAGAAGAGGCCGTAGTTACAATTGGGGCCGAATGCCTCAGGATAGTAAGCTTTGGTTTTATATTTTACGGTTTGGGAATGGTTTTGGTGCAATCGTTTAATGGGGCCGGTGACACCAGAACGCCAACGCGCATAAATGTGGTAGCGTTTTGGATGATTGAAATTCCTGTGGCTTACGTCCTGGCCATGCATACCTCAATGGGTTACAAAGGTGCTTTTTTCGCCATCATCATTGCCGAAGCCATCATGACATCTATCTCCTATTTTTTGTTTAAAAAGGGAAGGTGGAAGAAAACGGAGGTTTGATAGCCCGTGGGTGTTGGCTGATAGTAGGTGGCTACTGGCATCAAGCAAAACAGGCTCTGCCCTCAAGCCCTGATGCTTGGGGGAAGTACTGTACCGCAGGGACAGGGATGGGGGTTACAACGTCACGTAAGCGGAACCTAGTTATTCTCCAGTAAGCTCCCGTCGAAATTAAACTTCAGGTGACGGGATTTCGTTTCTCCCCAAATGACTATTTACCAATTCCTTAACTTTAAGGTGAAGTTGAATTAATACCGGACACCTACTTTTACATCGGAAAACAAAAGGTTTTTGCCGGATAAAGGTAAGTTGTCTCGTTGGAAAGGCAACAGTTTATCGAGGTAGGAACTTTTTTTATGCCCTTTTTTTATCTGCTGAACTTTAAAGACAAGGCGCTTAAGTTGTAACACAGAGAATTATTTTCACTATCATCTCTACAAAAGATTTATAGACAGTTATCCAGTGGATCAATTCATCACCGCACCTTTCAACAAAGAAGCACTGGGTGCACAGAGGATCTTAACTGCGTCAAAATCGGTGAATATCCTGACGGCTCGCATATCTCTTGTCGTACAGAACAATACTCACGTCAGTCAACAACATGTTTTAGCGCAGCCAAAACATCTCCGCGACCTCTGCGGTGACTCAAACGGTATGACGATACAACAGCCAACTTACCGGACTCAACTTTACAGGCGCAACCTGGATATACCACATTTATCCTCTGCGGTAAAATTCTTTTCCCTGTTAAACCCGCAATATGCATTAGAAAACCTACCAGGGCTTAAAGAATTTAAACTTTAGCCCTTTAGTCGCGATCACGCCTACACAGGCCAACACCACTAAAACGGCACCTGTGAGTTCCTTTATACTCAAGACCTCTTCAAAGAAAAAGTACCCAATAATTATATTCAAAACCGGCACCATCATATGCATGGACGAGCCTCGGGAAACCGGAACATATTTATACCCTTCGGTCATGACCAACTGACCAATGGCGGATATGACCCCTAGCGCGATCAAGATATAACCCACAGATAAATCGCCATGATGGCTGGAGATATTGGCCGGAAACAAAAACAGCCAGAAACCCACAATACTTTGCGCAAAAAAGATGGCATAAGAAGAGTCCGTGTCATGCAATTTCTTCACCAATATAACAGATATGGCAGATAACAAAGCGCCTCCCATTGCAATCAGCTCGAATACCGTAATTTGGGTAATATCCACGCCCTCCTTCACCGAAAGCATAAAAATCCCGGCAAAGGCCATCAGAACAAACAGCCACTGCACCAACCGCACTTTTTCCTTAAAAACAATCACACTTAACAAAGTCGCAAATACCGGGTACGAATACACATAAACGGTTGCCTTACCAACACCCAGGTTAACGATGGAATAATACATCATAAAAACCGCCAAGCCCCCGGTAAAACCTCGCAACAATAAAAAAGGACTGTTTATAAAATTCAGCTTTATCTTTTTTGTCATGGCAAGCATCCCCAAAATCCCCACTCCTACGGCAAATCGTGTAAACGTAGTGATGGTTGAATTTACTTGCGGAATCATCTTTACCAGTATAGACATGATAGCAAAAGAGATAACCGAAGCCAAAATCAATAAATATCCTTTAAGCTGTTGCATAATTGAGTTTTACTTGCGAAACAAATATAGTTAAATTACCGATTCCCATCAGTAAGTTGATGACTTCAGCATAGAGCTTAATTTTATTTCGTAGATTTGATAATTAATTGTTTAATCGCAATACGAAAACTTAAAAACAAGAAATATGAATAGTAAAGTATCACCTATTATCATAGGCTTGCTCTTAGGAGCCATAGTTCTATTAGTTATTTTTGGAAGCAGAATGTTTCATATTATTCAACCTGGCGAGCGTGCCGTTATTTTTAAGCCGTACACCGTAGGTTTGGATGTGGACAACATTAAAGTGGCCGGACTCACAGTTATTGCCCCTTGGAACCAGGTTATTGTTTACAAGGTAAAAGAGCAGACCCGCGAGGAAACCATGGATGTTTTAGACAAAAACAGTATGTCGATTAACATGGACATTACCGTTCGTTTTAACCCCATTTATGATAGAATCGGACAGTTGCACCAAAAATTTGGTACGGATTACATCAATGTACTCGTTATTCCGGAGGTACGTTCAGTGGTGCGTAGTATAACCGGACGCTACACCGCCGAAGAGCTGTTTTCCACAAAACGTAAAGAAGTTGAAGACCTAATTGAGCTGGAAACATCGGAAGTACTTAAGAAAAACCACATTGAAATGAGGGCATTACTTATTCGCTCCATTCAATTACCTGCACAGATTAAAGCCGCCATTGAAAACAAGCTGCAGCAGGAGCAGGAAGCTTTGGCCTATCAGTTTAAACTGGACAAAGAACGAAGCGAAGCAGAACGTAGGGAAATTGAGGCACAAGGAATTTCTAATTACAACCGCATTATCAGCGCGAGTTTAACGCCTAACATTCTTAAGCAAAAAGGCATCGACGCCACCTTAAAATTGGCCGAGTCGCCGAACACCAAAGTAGTAGTCATTGGCTCCGGCGAAGATGGCTTACCCATGATTCTAGGGAACAACTAAAAGAACACTGAGGCACGGAATAAGAAAAAACTTTTCCGTGTCTCAGCATTGTTTTTAAAGTCACTTGCCCTGTGTGCACCGTCAGCAGCATGCCTAAAAACAGCATAGCAAAACGATGAACCAGGCTCAACCAAATATTCGTTACCGCGATACGGTTAGTAGTAGGCCTGACTACCGGTGGTGCTGGTTCCAGTAATCAGGATGTCGCCCTTGCCTATCTTCAGCGATTTCTTTTTCGATTTCCCCATGGCTCTTACGTAGGCGTGGCTCGACTTTAGTTCGAAAGCCAGATTTTCTTTCGTATTCATTTGAACTTTTATATTTCCCTCTGTTGAGGCAAAAGACGAAGGTGCGGTGAAAACAACTCTTGTCCCCGTTATATTCCCTGTCGAAGATTGCACGGTGTAAACCCCGCTGGTATTAAACAGTTTCATATCCCCATCGAATGTTTTAACCGATATATTTCCTTTGGCAATAGACAGTTTAGTATCACCACTGGTGGATTTCAAGGTAATGTCACCTTTCACATTTTCCACCTCCAGGTTACCTGTGCCACCGTCAACAAATAGTGTACCCTGTGCATCCGCAATATGAATCGGCCCTTTATGGCATTCAATAGCACAATTCCCATTAAAACCTTTTACGTTCACTGTCCCGGTTTTGGTTTTTGCCTTTAAAACCCCCGAAAAACCCTCAGCTTTAAGATCTCCTGCCGGTGAGGTGACAGTAACGCTTCCTTCTACGGAGCTCAAAAAAACATGACCCGATTTAGACAGAACATGTAAACGAATACCCTTTACGCTTGTCGCCTCAACTTTCCCTGACTGTGTTATGGCTTCAATCACGATACCTTCGGGCAACTTTAAAATTACTTCTCCCCAATGCGATTTCCAATGTTCCGGTTTTGTAACCCTAATATTTAAAGTGTCATCCTGCTGATTAACTTCAAAACCGTAGGCTTCCAGATTCTCCTGAGATATAATTACCCCGTTAAAATTTACTACATCGGAACGGTGCCCAGTTAACTTTAGGGAACAGAAATCGGCATTCACCACCACTTTATGAACCCCCCGGAATACATTTTGTTTTTGGGTCGCTATTTCCTGCGCAAAGCTATAGATGCAAAGCATCGTGCAAAGCATACCCGTTGCAAATTTTCTCATAAGTACCATATATAATATTAATAATGCTGGTTTTATTTAAAATTGGTACGCGATGTGTTTTTTTAAGTTTCAACTTTTACTTTAATTTGTAGTTTAAGTCTTGAGCACAGAAAAGTCCCTAATATTGATATAAAGCATACCTTATTAAAAAAAAACAGAACTTGTAAGATATTATTAAAGATTTGAACCCTGGTGCATGGTTAAAATTTACTTGCAAGTTCCATGCGACCATTAAAATCAAAATTTATAAGGTATGAATCAGCTCAAACTTTCAATAAACCCTTGTTTTATAAGTAAATTAGTTATTTTTACAATTATCTAATTGTTAAGAAGTGGATTTCAGCAAGCTAAAAATTCTATATGTATATAGCAGTCAGGGAATATCGGCCCGAACTCATTTGGTGACCACCCAGGGAAACTCAATAGCAAAAACCGGTGCTACCGTGGAGTATTATGATATACCCGGTGTTGGCATGTGGAATTATATTTCGCACATAGGCAAACTCAGGAAGTTTGCAAAAAAAGGTAATTACGATTTAATCCATGCCCAATTTGGCTATTCGGGTTTTACCGCTTCCTTTGCCGGGATAAAGCCGTTGATCGTTTCATTGATGGGTTCTGATTACAGGCTCGAAAAAACGGCATCCAGAATTACCCGATTATTTGCCAATCTGTTTTGGGATTGTACCATCGTAAAATCTCAGAATATGCTTGACACTTTAAAAATTAAAAATGCCAAGATCATCCCTAACGGAATCAATTTCAAACGATTTAAACCTATCGACAGGGAAATAGCGCGCAGGCAAGCCGGTTTCAGCTCGGCGGCACATGTTTTATGGGTGTCTGATCCCCAAAGAAAAGAAAAGAACTTCTCGTTGGCCAGAGAATCCTTTTCCCACATCGAAACCGATGACGTAGAATTAACCATCGTGAACAATGTGGAGATCGATAAGGTTCCTTCGTATTATTACGCCGCAGATGTTTTGCTTTTGACGTCGAGGTGGGAAGGTTCGCCCAATGTGATTAAAGAAGCCATGGCATGCTCGCTGCCCATCGTCTCAACCGATGTGGGAGACGTTGCCGACATGACCAGGGAAGTGGATGGTTGCTTTATTGTGGAAAGTGATCCGGAAGAAATCGCCAATGCACTGGACACCGCGCTTCACTTTGGCAAAAGAACAAACGGCAGGGACAAGGTGAAACACATGGATGTGGAATTTATTTCGAAACGTCTGTTAGATGTTTATCAGGAAGTTCTGAAAGAACATGTGTAAAAAATGGGAGATATCTCAAGTCATATTAAAACCATGATAATTCGTCCTAAAACCTTATTGTTTTATACCGTACTTTCCTTGTTTTTTTTTCAAGCTCTAAATGGACAAAGCAACCCGTATCACCTGGACAATGAGGCAGTCTATGATTTTATCGACGAACTGGCCAACAAAGGCACCATAAACGTTAACAGTTGCGTAAAACCTTATTCGCGTAAGCAAATCGCTCTTTTTTTGTCGGAAGCCGGAAACAACAACAAACTTACTTCCCGTCAAAAAGAAGAGGTAGGATTTTACCTGAAAGATTTCAACAAAGAGTTATATTCTAACAAAGATTTCAATAAACGATTCGACGTTTTTTATTATAGCGATACAACTTTCAAATTATCGGTCAACGCTATTTTCGGAGGCCGTGGTTATGCCAACTCAAATGGTTTTGAACAACACCGGTGGAATGGTGCGCGTTTTTTTGGTTATGTTGGCCAAAACCTTGCGTTTTACGGTAGTTTGCGGGACAACTACGAAAGCGACACCTTCGGATCGCCGGAATATTTAACGCAACACAGGGGCGCCGTATACAAATTAGGGGCAGATAAAAAAGACTACAGCGAAGCCAGGGGTGGCTTGGTTTATAGCTGGAAAACCGGTAATATAGGAGTCGTAAAGGATCATTTCACCTGGGGAAACAATTACAATGGTTCCAACATTTTTTCCGGGCACACGCCAAGTTTTGCCCATATTAAATTCAACCTGAAACCTGCAACATGGCTTGAGATCAACTATCTGCACGGCTGGTTGGCATCAGAAGTGGTGGACAGCGCTGCCTCGTATAATTTATATAACGACACCCGACGCGTATACTCCAACAAATTTATAGCGGCCAACTTAATCACGGTCCAGCCTTGGAAAAAACTGTACTTCTCTATCGGTAACAGCATTGTATATAGCGATGGCGATGTGAATGCCGCCTATCTTATTCCTTTCCTGTTTTACAAATCGGCAGACCACAGCTATAATGGTTCGCGCAACAGCGCCGGGCATAACACCCAAATGTTTTTCGACATCAGCAGCAGAAACCTGAAGAACACGCACTTGTATGCCAGTATTTTTGTCGATGAAATTTCGGTATCGGACATGTTCAACCAAGAAGAACATTCCAATTTCGTCAGTTTAAAACTTGGTGCCAGGGCGACGGACATACTTCCGGATTTAAGCCTAACCGCAGAATACACCAGAACCAACCCCTTTACCTATACCCATTTTATTCCGTCGTTAACCTACGAAAGCAACAGGTATACTTTGGGACATTATTTAAGAGACAATGCCGATGAAATATTTTTATCGGCACGGTACAAACCCATTCGCGGTCTGGATATCCAGCTGTCGTACACGTATTACAGGAAGGGCAAGGACAACCAAAAAATACTGGAAGAAAGCGGAGCCATTGAAAACCTGTGGGGGGACGGGCGAACCGGGTATTCATTTATGGAAGATGTTAAATACAAAAAGGGCGCTATTCAACTTAGAGTATTATACCAAATAATAAACGATGCCTATGCCTATGCAGAGGTTGAAAACTATCATATTTCAGGGGAAGACCAAGAACTGTATACTCCTCCACCTTATGTTGGTGACAACAAGATGATTGTTTTTGGACTTAACTTTGGATTCTAACCATAGACATCAACGAATCTTAATTTGTCCATCATATTTTTTCAAAGCTCAGTCAAAGAAAAACGTACATTATTCAAAACCCGTTAGCACAACTAAATTATTAAGACGAAATTAAGACGAAATTTCACAAAACCTTACAGCATGTTAGATAAATTATTAGCCAAAGAGACTAAACTATCCGTTATCGGCCTGGGATATGTAGGCTTACCTATCGCCCTTGAGTTTGCCAGGAATATGAAAGTGGTAGGTTTCGACATCAAACAGGATCGAATCGACCTGATGAGGCAAGGCATCGACCCCAGCAAGGAACTGAACAAAGAAGACTTTGATGGTTGCGATATCGAGTTTACCAACCAAATTGAAGATGTAAAGGAAGCCACGTTTCATGTTGTTGCGGTTCCTACGCCCATAAACGAACATAACCTACCCAACCTGACCCCATTGCTGAGCGCTTCGAGAACAGTAGGAAAAGCGTTAAAAAAAGGAGATATCGTAGTTTTCGAATCAACCGTTTACCCGGGTTGCACCGAAGAAGATTGCGTACCCATCCTGGAACAGGAATCGGGACTGAAATTTGGCACTGACTTTAAAGTGGGATATTCCCCGGAGAGGATCAATCCGGGCGACAAAGAGCATACCTTAACCAAAATACTGAAAATCGTTTCCGGTAGCGATGCCGAATCACTGGATATCATAGCCGAAGTGTACGCATCCATTATAAAAGCAGGAATCCATAAGGCCAGTTCGATAAAAGTAGCTGAGGCCGCAAAAATTATTGAAAACACACAACGCGATGTAAATATTGCTTTGATGAACGAACTCTCGTTAATTTTTGACCGCATGGATATTAATACCTACGAAGTATTGGAGGCGGCTGGCACCAAATGGAATTTCCTGAAATTCTTCCCTGGTTTGGTGGGAGGACACTGTATTGGTGTAGACCCATACTACCTAACTTACAAAGCAAATGCCTTAGGATACCACTCCAAAATTATTGATGGCGGAAGGGTTATCAACGATTCGATGGGTAGCTACGTAGCCGAGACCACCATTAAAAAACTCATTAAAAAAGGACATAACGTAAACGGCGCCAAAATATTAATTATGGGTGCTACCTTTAAGGAAAATGTAAGCGACATCCGTAATTCGAAAGTAGCCGATGTATATAAGGAGCTCGTTTCGTACAGTGCCCATGTTGACGTGGTGGACCCTTACGCCGATTCCCGCGAGTTACTTGAGGAATATGGCTATGCGTTAATCCCGGAAATAACTAAAAAATACGAAGCGGTTATTTTAGCTGTCAACCATAAAGAATATCTTGACCTTGACGAGGCTTACTTTAAAAGTATCACCAATCACAATGCTGTCTTTGTAGACATCAAAGGTGTATTCCGTGGAAAAATAAACGAATTGGAATATTGGAGTTTGTAAACGAACCCATTCAAATCATTTAAAGCCTAGTTGTTGACTGGGCTTTTTTTGTACCATAAAGTCACCGAAAGTATACATCCACCCCCCTAAATATGGTTATATAATTTATAGTCCAAATCCTGCACATTAACGCACACACATCACTGTATACCTGAACGTTACATATTTCACCCTCATGTACTTTTCGAACATTACATAAACCCGTTCTACATTTAAGCATAGGTATACCTAATTCTTGGGATTTCCGGAAGCTTCCCCCTGGCCTATCTTTGATTCCATAAAATTTAACACCGCCCTACGCAGGTATAAATACTAATAAACAAAACACGTAATTGAATGAAAACTCTTTATCTATTTATGGCATTCATTGTTTGCTCTTTTACTTTTAACGCACAAAATTCCGATAACAACAGGTATTTAAATACAGCGGAAAGATTGATGAAGACTGATGGCAAGCTCACCATTGGCGGTTATGCCGAAGTACACTATAATCAGGCTTTAGATTCGGATATAAAAAACAACGGTACTTTAGACGTTCATCGTGTAGTGATGTTATTTGGATACCAGTTTAACGAAAGAACCCAATTTATCACCGAACTTGAATTTGAACATGTTAGCGAAGTGTATGTTGAACAAGCTTTTTTGCAATATAAAATCAATAACGCACTAAACTTACGTGCGGGATTATTATTGGCTCCAATGGGCATTATCAATGAATATCACGAACCCAACACTTTTAACGGTGTTGAACGTCCACATGTGGACAAGTTGATTGCCCCCACAACCTGGAGGGAAATAGGAGCTGGCTTTACAGGTGTAGTTGTTCCGGCCAATATCCGTTACCAGGCTTACATAATGAACGGCTTTAACGGTTACGATGAGGATAACGGCGGCGGTAAATTTAGAGGTCAGGATGGGCTCCGAAAAGGTCGCCAAAAAGGTGCTGAATCATATATCAGCTCGCCCAACCTGGCTGCCAAGGTGGAGTATTTTGGCATTAGAGGGCTGAACATCGGGTTATCGGGTTATTTCGGAAAATCGCAAAGTACCCTCTATGATGGAATCGAGAAAGACGATAAAAACATGATGGCCATGGCAGATTCTTCCGTTGTAAATATTTCTATGATCGGAGCTGACGTTAGATATTCGAACAGTGGTTTACAGTTAAGAGGCCAATTATATTATAATAGCTTAGGGAACACAAAAGAATATAACGAGTTTACCGGAAAGGACCTTGGCAAGTCAATGCTTGGGTATTATGCCGAAGCCGGTTACAATGTATTCAGTACGATAAGTGAAATTAAATCTGAACTTATTCCGTTTGTACGAGTTGAGAAATATGACACCCACAACTCGGTTGAACAAGGCGCCACAAGAAATAAGGCCTACGCAGCTAATGTAATAACAACAGGAATTACCTGGAAAGTTGCTCCAAATGCGGCTTTTAAAAGCGATTTGCAATTTGTAAAAACCGATGCCGATGACAAAGCAAACGCAACCTTTAATGCTGGTTTTGGCTTGATGTTTTAAAAAACTAAGTGAAGAAAAATAGTTTGTCCTGCCCAATAAAAATGTGCAGGGCAAATTTCTATACGAATTAAAAACAATTAATCATGATGAGATTCCATTTGATATTAACCCTACTGTTCTTGTCCTTTTTTTTCTTTGCAAATGCGGGTCAATCTAAAATTGATTATGCACACAAATCTTTGAAAAAGGAGATAGAAAAAACGTGGAATCGTGATATTAATGATCTTATTGAAATTGGCGTTCACGCTGAACTTCCTTACCAAGGTAAATTTTTTAAAGTACCGGGCACCGACAACAAGATAGTGTATGTTGGTAGAGTAAACAGTTGCAGAGTAGGGGGATGTTCTATTGACCAGGATGCCTACGGCCCTTCGGAATACTTCGATTATTTTATATTTTACGATGAGCATGCCAATATTGAGCTGGTAAAAATTTTCAATTATGCAGCCACTCACGGACATGAGGTCATGGCAAAAGGGTGGCTCAAACAGTTCAGGGGGTTTAACCATCAAAAAGAATTAGAAGTTGGAAAAAACATAGACTCCATTTCCGGCGCCACTATTTCGGTCCATGCCATTACGGAAGATATTAGCGAAAAAACAAAAATGCTGATTAGTTATATAAACAGCAGCCCTGTCAGTACTTCCAACTATTAATTCCAATTGATTTTTTCCATATGATGGCTAGCGATCAATAGGTAGCGGAAATGTAACTTAACATAGTCGTACTCTCTTATTATTCCACACATTGCCCCCTAATGTCTACAACATGTGAAAATTATGGGCAAATAATCTATTCCTAAAGAAAACCATTTCTTAACGCAACCATAACGTTTTTTTAACGTCCGTACGTTCGTCACAAAAAGCTGCACACTCCTCAAACTTATAATGACTTAGCATCTTTCTATTATAACTTTATAGTTGTAACTTAAGTACAATACCTGCGCACTACAGGTGTTTAAAAACATATTTAAAATTGCCGTGAAAATAATTTTTGGACTCATTATTGATATGATGAAAACAAGGTATACAAAAAATAGAGATTATTATTAACCATTTAAATTTTTATACATTATGATTAAGGAAAAAGCGAGAACCGAGACTAACTTAGAGGATAAAATTATTTCCTTTGTTAGTGAGAAACAACCTGTTCACATTGGTGAAATATTCAAAACACTTAGAATATCTCAAACCAAAGGGATGAATTATGTAACTTCAATGATTAACCAAGGTAAACTGATTTATGCATCACATAACCAAGTTAACGCATTCTAATCCATCAAATCCGGGTATTTTACTCAGCCCTAAACCACACTTCTGAACTTCCCTCAAGGTAACAATTGACGGGAAGTTTTTTTATGCCCATACCCCAGATAAGACTTTATAGAGCTGTTAATCTAACGCATAAAAAAAACCTCTTCTTCGTTTCGAAAAAGAGGCCTCATTCAGTTATTGAACACCCCATAACAACCATCATCGGGAAGCGTATTTTCCTGACAAGCGTAACGCAGTTGTTGGCGTTTTCTGATAGCCACTACTTAATCATCCAAACCGATATACCTTAACACATAGTACAACAAGGTAACCAAGGATGACAATGCTGCCACCACATATGTATACGCCGCCCATTTTAATGCATCTTTAGCTTTGTCGTGAACAGCACCCGTTGCCACACCGCTGCTGTTTAACCACACCAAGGCCCTTTGGGTTGCGTTTATCTCAACAGGTAAGGTAATAAATGCGAACAAGGTAAAAATGGTATAACAACCGATAATAATCTGTAATGCCAGTTTATACGGTAAAAGTCCCGGAAGCAAAAAGGCGCCAAAAATCATTGCTATAAAAATAAAATTCAATACCCTACCGCTAACATTTTGCAAAGGAACCAGCGCCGAACGCAACTCAAGAGGGGCATATCCCTGGGCGTGTTGTACGGCATGACCACATTCGTGCGCTGCCACTGCCGCCGAGGAAACTCCATGACCGGAATAAACCTCCGGGCTAAGATTCACAGTTCGGTTAGCGGGGTTGTAATGATCGGTCAGCTGACCTGGCACCGACACCACTTTCACATCGTAGATACCATTGTCTCTCAACATTTTCTCTGCAACATCTTTCCCAGCCATTCCGTACGACATGGGAACTTTGGCATACTTTCTAAATTTAGATTTCAACCTTGAACTCACTATCCAGCTCAAGACTAAAAAAGCGCCAAATATCAATAATAAGATTGGATCATACATATCTCTTGTTTTTTTAAATTTACTATTTTTTTTATCTCAAAAACTTTGCCACTGCCGAATTTTTATGCCAAAGGAAACTCTACAATGAAAGAAGTACCAAATCCACTGACACTTTCGCAGCGAATACTGCCATTCATGACATCCACATACTTTTTCACGATATACAACCCCAACCCGGAAGTGGGCTGCACATCATCTTTCATGTTCCTCAATCTGCTGTACTTTTTAAATATTTTCTCCTTCTCCTCTTCCTGGAGTCCGGGCCCATTGTCGTGTACCTCAATTTTCACGTTATTATCATCCGACATGGCTATTAATTGAACATCTGTGTTTTCCGGTGAAAACCGAATGGCATTGGAAAGCAGGTTTTCGATTATTTTCACTAATAAATTCATATCCAGCCAAACATCAAACTTTTTGGAACTAATGTTAACCCGAATGTTTTTATCGCGGGCCTCTCCATCTAAACCATTGACAATCCCCTGAAGAACAGGCATCAGCTCAAATCGCTGCGGTTGGTAGGTGTAATTGTCGTTTTCAATATTTCTCACTTCCAGCACTTTGTTAACCACTTCGTTCTGCTTCCTTAAAATCTTTAGCATGCCACTCAGGAAGTTTCTTTGCTCCTCGGTACAATTATCGGATTTCTTCAGGAAACTTTGTATATCACCAATAGATAGATTTAAAGGTTCTTGTATTCCCTTAACAAACAAGGAAAACAATTGGCTTTTCTCCACATTCAATTCTTCCAAAAGCTGCTTTTGCTTATCCAAAACATCTTTTTCTCCCAAAACATCTTCGTGCTTATGCTGTAATACTTTCTGCTCCTGAACTAAGGATTGATATTTAATGGCATTGTCGAGTGCGATTGAAGCATAATTGGCGATATTCTTTATAAAGTTAAAATGATATGAGGTATAGGCATTCTTCTTTAAACTTTGAACAGAAATAACCCCTATCACCTCATGCGAGGTTTTTAGTGGAATATATATCGCCGACTCTGATTCTTCCCCATTCGGGACAGGTCTTAATTCAGATACATACTGCTTGTATTCGTTATAAAAATCACGAATAAGAATGTCCCTGTCATGGGTAAAGGAGTACACCGCCAGGCGTTCTTTGTCCTCGATCAAATACCTGAGAAATGGCTGTCGCTCCCCCATCAAATAATTATGCGTAAAATCTATCGACTTTTCGCCCGCATTGTACATTCCAATCAAAAAAACATCGGTGCTCATCACCTTCGACACCGATTGGTACAGTAGTTCCGAAATCCTGTCCATAGACAGTTTAGAAGTTACCAACTGACCAATGCTGGTTAAACGCTCAAGATCCTTGTTACTATCTTTTAACGACTTGGCTTGCTGCTCCAACTGTTTTTTTTGATCCACCAATGTTTCCGTTTGGCTTTTAATCTCTGCTTGTTGTTTTTGGATCTCCAGCTTGTTTTTTACCAGTTTTGCCTCAAGTTCATCCTTTAATCTCTTTTCCTTGGCAATCCTCATCCTAATGAACCAAAGCACCAACCCTACAACAAACAGAATTCCTAAAATCCGAACAATGCTGTATTGGTACCACGCAGGCCTGATTTCAAAAGAATAGGATGCTCCTTCTTCATTCCAAACCCCGTCATTATTACATGCCAATACCTTAAATGTATATCTTCCCGGGCTCAGGGCGGGGTAAAACGCCATGTTAAAATCATTGTCGGGCGACCACTCCTGCTCTATCGGCTCTAACTTCCATTTGTACTTTATTTTCTCCGGCACAGTATAACTCAATCCGTCAAAGACAAAGGACAAGTGACTTCTGTTGTACGGTAAGCTTAAGTTTTGCGGTAAGGAAAACCAAGGGCTTATAGAATCGTATTCTGCCTTAATTGAATCCAAATCCCACTTGGGTTGCTGAAAATTGAGCAACACCTCACGAAGGTATACGGGCGGTTCCAAATAATTGGGCCGCTCGGCATCCGGGTTATACATCATGGCACCTTTTATCGTACCAAACCACAACCTGCCTTCCCTGTCCAACAGGTTACATCCACCGTTGTTCTCGATACCAATGAAACCGTCATCTTTATCAAAGTTTTGGATGGAAACCAATTCTCCTGTTTGATCCAGTGTTAATTTATCCACCCCATTTTGGGTTCCTGCCCAAATATTTCCTTCCGTATCGGCAATGACAGAATAAATATTGTCCGACCTGACCCCTGTGGAAGTATCAAAATAAGTGAATTTTTCGCCATCGTACCTGTTTAAGCCACCGGTAAAAGTGGCAAACCATATGTTGCCCACTTTATCCTCTGCCGATTGCAACACCCACGACGAGTTGAGCTGGTTCAAATCGGAAAAATGCGTAAAACTTTCATTGTCGTATTTGAACACTCCTTTGGTAGTAGAAATCCAAATATTCTGGTTAGAATCGATGAACAGGTTAGTAATGAAGGGGGAAGTCAGTCCTGAATTATGCGGTGTGAACCACTCGTTTTTACTTCCCGAAACATGCTTGGCCAGGCCTTTTCCGTAAATAGCCATCCAGATAGTATCTCCATTCTGAACCATATCAACAACCGGGGTTCGAGGCTTTAAACCATATTTCTTTTCTACAGGTACAAAACTCTTTTTGTTATATTCGAACAGACCGCCCAGTGTTGCAACAAGTATATGGCCGTTTTTAAGCTCAACCATTTTTCGGGCTTGAGCCATATCTGCCTCCGCCGAGGCCTCCAACAATTCTACCTTTTCGCCATCGAAAACCGAAATGGTGTTGTTGTCGTCGCCCATATAAACATTCCCCTTGCGGTCCTGGAAAATACTTCTTATAATATTTCCTCCCAGCCCGCTCTCCTGATTAAAAGAAACAAATTTCTCGCCTCCATATTTAAAAAGACCGGAACCACTGGTGCCGAACCACATATTCCCTTCCCGGTCTTCGCCAAAAGAAGTAACCAATGACGTCTTTAAACCGTTCGTTTTATTGAACAGCTTGATTCTGTTGTCATTAAACCAAACAATTCCTCCCGAAGCCACAGCGATCCATACCCCACCGTTCCGATCTTCATAGGTCCGAAACACCCTATCCAAAGAAATCTCCTTAGGCCATTCCATGTTTCTTATCTTTCCATCCAGGGCTAACAGTAACAAATCCTGTTTACTGTTTTCCTTCCCGAAGGAAAGCACCCATTGGTTTCTGTATTTATCCTGTAGCAGAGGAATCAGTATTCGATCCTCCAACCCATACTTTTTATGGATATCCGATTGCTTAATCTCGCCATTCTCAATTTCATAAACGCCTTCGTTGGTTGACACCATAATTTTTTTGGAGCCAGATCCCGACATGAAAAATATTTTTTTGTCTTTAAAAACCTCGGCGTTATCACGGGTAAAATCACGCACGCCTTGATCCGAAAAATGGTAGATCACTCTATTACCGGATACACTCCTGGCCATCAACCACAACGAACCATCCATCATCTCAAGAAACTGCATACGATCCTGAAAAATGGCGGTATCTGACTTTATGTAATACTTGAAATCCTTTCCGTTATATTTTGTGACACCTTTGGGAGAGCCAATCCATAAATCGTAATTATTGTCGGAATACAATCCCATGACCAGGTCCTCGAGCAACCCGTCCTTTTTTGTCATCACTTCAAAGTCAATACCGTTAAAACGACACAAACCTCCTCCGTTGGTCCCCAGCCATAAATAGCCGAATTTATCCTCGGCAATATCATTCACCTCAGATTGAGGCAAGCCTTCCTCCAGGGAATATTGACGGAAAAAGTGATGTTGACCGCTCAAGACAGGCGGTAACATTGAAATAATAAAAATAATATGTATAAATCTTAACTTCATATGCGTTAACTCATTCAGAAGCCACATCTCAATAACCTCATAAAAAACCAAAGTATAAAGACACAGCTCAATTAATCCCAATAAAAAAAACAGTTTTCCATAACCATCCAAAACAACATCTGTATTGAGGATACATCAAAAGGCTTAACCCAAATAATTCAAGAATTAATCTGTCTCCGACAGGGACTGAATTTCAGTAAAACTTTTTTCCAAAGATTTACTTCAGCTATTTGTGGCTAACCGGAACAGTATTCATATTTGAGTGTGTTTATGAATAGTTCAGGTTAAAAGAAAGACAATGAAACCGGACTAAAACCTGAAATATATAAATGGTTTTATATCCATAAGGCTAAATTGGTAAATAATTACACAAAAAGCAACTACTATTATCATCTTTATAACAACATTTGCCCTAATAAGGTTGTATTTTATTAATTTTTCCAATTCGGATGGCAACCAATGAATCATATAGCCCAAAAACATCACAAACAACACATTTGAGTATGACAAAAACAATTGCTTGATGTCATAAATAGAAAAGGCGGTTTTTAATCGTATAAAAAACAATTGCAAGGTTTCCAGGTCGGGCGAACGGAACACAATCCATGTAAACACCAAAAAATGAAATGTGAACAAAAACCCGATAAACCTTGGTATTTTTAGGTGAATTCTTTTAAATGCTCCAAGCAGCATTTTCTCCAGCAATAAGGCCAATCCATGCAAAGCCCCCCAAATGACAAACATCCAGCCTGCGCCATGCCATAACCCTCCCAGCAACATGGTAATCATCAGGTTAATTCCTCTGCGAATAGTCCCGCGCCTGTTTCCCCCAAGTGGGATGTACAAATAATCGCGCAGCCAGGATGACAGGGAGATATGCCACCTTCTCCAAAAATCCGTAACGGAGGTGGCCACATAAGGAAGATTAAAGTTATCGGGTAGTTTAAAACCCAGGATAAGTGCCACTCCAATAGCGATATCGGTATATCCGGAAAAGTCGCAATATATTTGCATGGTATAGGCGTATGCGCCCATCAGCAATTCAATGCCGCTATACATCATAGGCGCATCAAAGACTCTATCAACCAGGTTCACCGAGAGATAATCAGAGATGACCATTTTTTTGAACAATCCGCCCAAGATCAACCATACAGCCGACCAAAATCTTTTTTCGGACAGCACATACTTTTTATGCAATTGCGGAATAAACTCCCACGCTCTTACGATAGGTCCTGCTACCAATTGTGGAAAAAAGGAAACATAAAACCCGAAGTCCAGAATATTTTTAACCGGCTTAATCCGCTTTCGATAAACATCGATAGAATAACTGATGGTTTGAAAAGTGAAGAAGGAAATGCCCACGGGCAAAAGGATATACGTTGCATCCAGACTAGTATTAAAAATCGCATTGGTAAACATGGAAAAATAATTGACCACGTTCACCTGGATTCCTGATACCTGGTATAGAAAGTCGGCAAAAAAATAAGTGTATTTGAAATAACCTAATACCCCCAGATTTACCAGTAAGCTGAGCACCACTAAAAGCTTCCGGACGCTCTTCTTTTTAGCCTTCCCAATTCCCAGGCCAATGGAATAATCAACAATGGTCGAAAAAAACAACAGAAAAAAGTAATAACCCCCTGCTTTGTAATAGAAAAAAATGCTGGCAACAAATAGGAATGCATTGCGCAAAACGCTGCGCTTGAACAAAAGCGCATTACCCAACAGCACCACACCAAAGAAAACCCAAAACAGATAATGTGTAAAAACAAAACCTGCATTGGGGTTATATCTTAATATTCCTATAATATATTCCAAACGTAGTTAGCTTGTTAATTTGAAACTAAAAGTAATGGTTTTCCTTTTCACTTTGTCGAAAGTAAGTTTTTTTTGTAATCCTCATACTCACTCATAATGGCTTTATATAACCAATCGGCAACTTTTTTGCCGCCAGGTTTACTAAAGTGGGTGTAATCGGACATTGCCAATTTAGGGTCGCCGTTGACCCATTTTAATATTGATCCTTCACCACCCATGGCCTCGAAGAGATCAAAAAAGGCAAATCCAGCCTTAAAGGCGGCTTCTTTTTGGGCTTCCTTAATTTTGAATATGTGCTTATACGAGTGTGCTTTACCGTCAATTAGCTTACCCACGTCGCCTACACCTACGACCAACACCGGAACACCCGGCATGGTTTTTTTCAAAATCTCTAACTGACGATAAAAAGTCAAACTGTAAAAATCATAATTTTCTGTCACAGTAGGAACCATGTTGGTACCGTATTGCAATATCACCAAACCTATGTTCATATATTCGGCCATGGATTTGTACAATAAAGTATCCGTTTTATCGAGTCTGGGGGAAGACTGTCCCCGCATAGAAATATTATCCACTGACACTCCACTTAAACTGTCCAGGCTCATTCCCAAAAACAAAGGGCTTTGTTCAGACTCAAAACTGAGGGAGAATCTGCGTGGGGCACGCTTGAAGGTCCAATTGATTTCTGTAATCCCATCATCTACTTGCAGTGAGTCAGAACTAATTAAATCATTCCCCCAATACGCATCAATAACCAAAGGCTTTTCAATATTTTTCAAAAACAATCGCGACTTATAATAATTTGTAGCCCTGGGCTGCGCCATGGACGATTGACTTACCTCGACGCGTGATCCGGCGATTGCCGGATCAATCTTGGCCACTTTGCCCATGATTCCGTATTGATTACCTTCGATGATCCGGGGATATTGATACACCAGATGTTCGCTCCAAGCTCCCTTGTTATTGATCCAGACAGTAGGAAATTGTTTTTTCGGATCATACAACGGGATCAAACCCGGACCGGATCCTTTAAATTGCCGTTGAAAACTCTCCCGCAAATATTTTGAGATGCGATCGCCTTCAATTTGCGAATCGCCCATGTGCATAATTCGAATTACCCTGTTTAGCTCATCCGCTGATTCAATTTCCTGATAAAAGGAATACAACATCCTCTTAAACGCGGAAGGGTATTGTAGTTTAAGTTTTTGAATGATACTATCTTCTGCCAACGAATCAGGCTTGGAAACAATAGTTAAATTTACAGAATCCTTTTTTTCTTTTCGAACGCCGGCCAACTCCAAGGAATCAACAACTTGAAGTGAATCTATCTCTATTGGATCTGACTCTGTCACTGATTCTGTAGGTATGTTTTTCTTTAACAAATTATCAAAAGAAATCCAACGGACTTTATAACCGGATTCACCCAGCTCTATTCCTTCTTTAGGAATGAAATAACCCAACGCCCCAAATAATACCAGAACGATAATGTAGTATAAAAATATTTTGGGAGGTTTTATCATACCTTCATTTCATTACATTTTACGCAAACATACACACAATATATTCCTTGAAAAAATGAAATTATTGAAAAGAAAAATATACACAAAAAAGCCCAATACACAATAACTAATTGCATTTTGAGCCATTAATTATTTGGGTTCTTTTTAGCATACAGAAAGAAATTTATCAATCATTGGAATAGACTTTTACTGGAAATATCTTGATTGAATACAGTTTTCCATAGAAACTTTCCTCTGGATGTAAAACTAAAATGTTCGAAAGCCCTATTAGACCCATTCACATCCGAAAATACAATGTACAACGTTGGTCGTAAAGCTTATCCCTTTACTTTGTGCCACCTTAAACCCTCCAGTACATTAAACTTTGCTTATATAACTTACAAATCAGTATATTTTGCTATTTTTGCACCTCGTTTTTCGTTTGATAATGACAGAAGTCATATTTTTGTAACGCGAACATTTGCAACGCTCAGCGGTTAAAGTCTCCAAGTAGATTATTGATATGGATAGAATACAACAGTTATATAAGGCAATTCAGGAACGCATCCTGATTTTAGATGGTGCTATGGGAAGTTTGATTCAGACCTATAAACTCGAGGAAGAGGATTATAGGGGGGAACGTTTCAAAAATTACCATATGTCTATCAAAGGGAACAATGATATTCTTTCCATCACCCAACCGCAAATAATCAAAGAAATTCACGCTAAGTATTTGGAGGCCGGTTCCGATATTATTGAAACCAATACTTTTAACGCCACAACAATTTCGCAGGCCGATTATGATATGCAGGCAGCGGTTTGGGATATCAACTACGAATCGGCCAAGATTGCACGTGAAGTAGCTGATGAATACACGTTAAAGACGCCCGAGAAACCAAGATTCGTATGTGGTTCCATAGGCCCGTTGAACAAAGCGTTGTCACTATCACCGGATGTGAACAATCCTGGATACAGAGCCGCCTCTTTTGATGAGGTAAAGGCAGCCTACAAAGAGCAGGTTGAGGCACTTATAAAAGGAGGTTCCGATTTGTTGATGATCGAAACGGTGTTTGATACGCTTAACGCGAAGGCGGCACTATTGGCCATTGACGAGGTGTTTGTTGAATTGGGCAAAAAGTTGCCAGTAATGGTTTCGGGTACGATTACCGATGCTAGTGGCAGAACTTTGTCGGGACAGACCTTACAAGCTTTTATCGATTCGGTTTCGCACATGGATATATTAAGTATCGGCTTAAATTGTTCGTTGGGTGCCGAAGAACTAGAGCCTTATGTAACCGAGTTAGCACAAAAAGCACCTTTTTACATTAGTACCCATCCCAATGCCGGTTTGCCTAACCAGTTTGGTGAGTATGATCAAACGCCCGAACAAATGTCGGAGCTAATCAGCAAATGGCTTGACGAAGGCAAAGTGAATATTTTAGGTGGCTGTTGCGGAACCACCCCTGAACATATTGCGGCATTGGCCCAAGCGGCGCAAAAATATAATGCACACAAGAAAGTGGACCCGCCCAGGATTACACACCTAAGTGGGTTAGAATCATTGCAGATGCGCAAGGAAACCAATTTTATAAATATTGGTGAGCGATGCAATGTGGCTGGTTCCCGAAAATTCTTGCGCCTTATCAAAGAAAAGAAATACGAAGAAGCAGTCGACATTGCCCGTCACCAGGTAGAAAACGGCGCACAGATTATTGATGTAAACATGGACGATGCCATGTTAGAATCCAAGGAGGAGATGGTCACCTTCCTGAATATGCTCATGTCGGATCCGGATGTATCAAGGGTTCCCGTGATGGTGGATTCATCCAAATTCGAAGTCATAGAAGCAGGGCTAAAGTGTCTGCAAGGAAAATCCGTAGTGAACAGCATCAGTCTGAAAGAGGGAGAAGAAGCATTTTTGCATCAAGCGGCGACCATCAAAAAATACGGTGCTGCAGTAGTGGTAATGGCCTTCGACGAAAAAGGACAAGCCGACAACTTCGAGCGACGGAAAGAGATATGCGGAAGAGCCTACAAATTGCTGACCGAAAAGGTAAATTTCCCCCCACAAGATATCATCTTCGACCCCAATGTACTGGCCATCGCCACCGGCATTGAAGAGCATAACAATTATGCGGTTGATTTTATCAAGACATGTAAATGGATTAAGGAAAACTTGCCTCATGCCCATATCAGTGGCGGGATCAGCAACCTGTCGTTTTCGTTCCGAGGAAACAACGTGGTACGTGAGGCCATACATTCCGTATTTTTATATTATGCCATCAAAGAAGGTCTGGACATGGGGATCGTAAATCCTTCTATGCTTCAGGTATATGACGATATCCCCAAAGAATTGCTGGCTTATGTGGAAGATGTGGTTTTCAACAAACGACCGGATGCTACCGACCGATTGGTTGATTATGCCGAAACCGTCAAAAACACCCAACAAGAAGCCGGAGAAACCCAACAAGCAGCATGGCGCGAAGGGAACCTGGAAGAGCGGCTGACACATTGCCTGGTGAAAGGAATCGCGGACTATCTCAATGAGGATTTAAAAGAAGCTTTAGAAAAATACCCGACTGCGTTGGATATTATTGAGCAACCATTGATGGATGGAATGAATGTGGTGGGCGACCTGTTTGGCGACGGTAAAATGTTCCTGCCCCAGGTAGTTAAAACCGCCCGAGTAATGAAAAAGGCGGTGGCTGTTCTTCAACCCATTATCGAAGAAGAAAAAACTTTAACCGGAGCCTCTTCCAGCAATGGTAAAATACTAATGGCTACCGTTAAAGGTGATGTCCATGATATCGGAAAGAATATTGTGGGCGTTATTTTGGGCTGCAACAATTATGAGGTGGTTGACTTGGGAGTGATGGTTCCGACCGAAAAAATATTGAAGGAAGCGATTGCGCAGGATGCAGATATTATTGGGTTAAGTGGTTTAATCACCCCTTCTCTGGAAGAGATGGTGAATGTAGCCAGGGAAATGAAGAATCAAAACTTTGAGATTCCTCTTTTAATAGGTGGCGCAACCACCTCAAAAGTACATACGGCAGTAAAAATCGAACCCGAGTATAACCAGCCTGTGGTTCATGTAAAAGACGCATCGAAAAGCGCACAGGTGGTAAGTGCCTTGCTTTCGAAAACGCGAAAAGAAGAATTTTCGAAACATACCCGTGAAGAATATGCCGGACTAAGAGAGCGGAATGCCAACAAAAAACAAGCGAATATTGCTCCGATCGAAAAAGCCAGGGAACAGAAATATAAGATCAATTGGAACCAGAATGAAGTCAGCAAGCCCAACATGATAGGCATTAAAGTGTTCGATGATTATTCGGTAGCTGAGATCCGCAAGTATATTGATTGGACTTTCTTTTATCAGGCTTGGAATCTGACCGGAAATTACGATGGTATTGAAGCAGTGGAAACAGCTGGTCAAGAAAATGAATGGCTGAATAAATACAAAACAGAAAATGCCCGGGCCAAAGCCGAGGAAGCTTTAAAGCTTTGGAGAGATGCCCAAGCCATGCTCAACAAAATTGAGCAGGATAAGATGCTGACACCTAAAGCTGTGTTCGGGTTGTTCCCGGCAAACAGTGATGGCGATGATGTAATTGTTTATACCGACGAGACCCGGACCGAAGAAATAACAAGGTTTCATCAAATGCGCGAGCAGCAGGACAAGCCGGGGAAAAAGGCCTTCCATTCTCTCTCCGATTTTATTGCTCCGGCTTCATCAGGGGTAAAAGATTATATCGGAGGATTTGCGGTAACTTCAGGTATTGGAATTGAAAAATGGGAAAAGGCCTACGAGGACGACCACGACGATTTCAGTGCTATCCTGCTAAAAGCATTGGCGGACCGCCTGGCTGAAGCCTTTGCGGAACTTCTCCACTTCAGGGTTCGCAAAGAGTTTTGGGGTTATGCCCCGGACGAAGAGTTCAATACCGAGAACTTTATTCGCGAACGTTACCGCGGCATCCGACCGGCATTGGGATATCCTGCCTGCCCCGATCATAGCGAGAAGCGCTTACTGTTCGATCTAATGAATGTAGAAGAAAACGTAGGCATTACCCTAACGGAACATTTTAGCATGTACCCGAATGCATCCGTAAGCGGTATGTATTTTGGACATCCTAAAGCCATGTATTTCGGAATTGGAAAAGTAGGTAAAGATCAGGTAGAGGATTTAGCCCGACGGAAAGGTATCTCCGTGGAAGAAATGGAAAAATGGATTCCTATTAATCTGAGTTATAAATAAGCAAAACAACAGTTATCAGTTTGCAGGTAGCAGCCATAGGCATATATTTGCCGTTGCATTGATAAAACGTTTGTGGAGAAAATAAAATTAATAAGACAAATATAAATGACAGCTGCAGAGTTAGTTTTAAAAGATAAAGAAACCAAGTTCTCGTTCGAACTTTTGCCGCCTTTAAAAGGAAACAACATCGATAAGGTATTTAAAACCATCGATACACTAAAAGAATTCAACCCACAATTTATCAATATTACCTCGCACCGCGAGGAGTATAAGTTTGCCGTTAACGACAATGGATATGTCGAAAAAAAGATAGTACGCAAACGTCCCGGAACGGTAGCCGTAGCTGCGTCCATCCAAAACAAATATGGCATCAAGGTAATTCCGCATATCATCTCGCGCGGTTTTACCAAATCGGAGACTGAATATGCGCTTATCGACCTGAATTTCATGGGTATTCACGACATCCTTGTATTGCGTGGTGACGACACCCACAAGGAAAAGTATCCTGAAAGAAGCGAAGATTGCAATCAATATGCCATTGAATTAGCGCAGCAGGTGAACGATTTAAACAAAGGTATTTATTTGGATGGCACTAGTAACGATGCTTTTGATACCCCGTTTGCTTATGGGGTAGCCGGTTATCCCGAAAAGCACGAAGAAGCGCCCAATATGGACTCTGACTTAGCCTACTTAAAAGCCAAAGTGGATGCAGGTGCCGAATATGTGATGACCCAAATGTTTTTCGACAACCAAAAATATTTCGATTTTGTGGATAAGTGCAGGGCTATTGGCATTACGGTTCCTATTATTCCAGGTATCAAACCTATTACAACCGCTAACCAACTAACAGTTTTACCTAAAATATTCAGCTGTGAAATACCGGAAGATTTTGCCAAAGAACTGCGAAAGTGCAAAGACAACGACCAGGTAAAACAAGTAGGCGTGGAGTGGTGCATTCAGCAATCACTTGACCTTAAAAAGAAAGGTGTGCCGATTATTCACTTTTATACCATGATGGCTACACAAAGCACCAGAAAAGTAGCCGAAGCGGTATATTAAAAGATAACATAATCATACGAAAAACCGACTCTTATTCCGGGTCGGTTTTTTTATACAATTAATTCTTCTTTGAATATATTCTCCGTACAACCCGGATTCTTAACTAAACGACATTGCCCTAAATATGCATTCTCTATTGCATATTAACTTCTACGAAGTGGCGAAAATATTGACAATTGCACAAAAGTTATAAACCAACATTGTCCTTTTGAATTTGACAAATTCCATATGACAGATCTTGGCTTAACATAACACGTTTATCGCAATAGGTTGAAAAATAAATTTTTATCCGTTCAGCTTTCCAGGCTAAATATTTTGTTATTTTTTAGTATTAACTTTATCCGGAATATCGGTAATAGTTATCATATTTACCGCATAAAACTTATGCACCTATGTTACTTAAATCTATCAATCCCGCTAACGGTGAAATTGTTCGCGAATACCCGGAATCACAATGGGAAGAGATCGACAATACTATCCGCGATGTAAAAAACGCGTTTAAATCCTGGCGGAAGACTTCTATACAAAAACGCATCGATCACGTAAAAAACTTAGCCCGGCTCTTAGAAATCAAGAAAGAAGGGCTGTCTTTTACCATTACAATTGAGATGGGAAAACCCATCGTGGAATCACGCGCAGAGATTGACAAATGTATTTGGTTATGCAATTATTATTGCGATAATATTGATGAGTTCCTAAAACCCAGGCCCGTTTCTACCGAAGCAACGGAATCGTATGTTTCGTTTCAGCCCATTGGTGTTATCCTGGCCATCATGCCATGGAATTTTCCGTTATGGCAGGTGTTCAGGTGCGCGATTCCATCCATCCTGGCCGGCAACACCATGGTCTTAAAGCACGCCTCCAATGTTCCCGGGTGCTCTATTGCCATCGAAGACTTGTTCCTGGAATCGGATTTTCCGGATGACATCTTCCGTTCGGTGCTCACTTCAAACAGAAAAGTAGAGCGGATGATTGCCAATAAACGCATCGCTGCCGTCACGTTAACCGGAAGCACCAAAGCCGGACAGGCTGTGGCAAAAACATCCGGAACTTATCTTAAAAAATGTGTCCTGGAGCTGGGAGGCAGCGACCCATATATTATTTTAAACGATGCAGATCTGGACTTGGCCGTAGAAGCGTGCATCAAGGGGAGATTGCTAAATACCGGACAAAGCTGCATAGGAGCCAAACGCTTTATTGCCACCGAGAAAATATATGAAGAGTTTGAACATAAGTTTGTGAAGGAGATGAAATCGGCAACGATGGGCGATCCTTTCAACGAGTTCAACCAGCTAGGCCCCATGGCAAGAGGAAACATCCGCGAGGATTTGATGAGCCAGGTAAATAAATCGGTTTCGTTAGGAGCTAATCTTCTCTGCGGGGGTGAGATTAATTACGATATTGAAGGGTTCTATTATCCGCCTACGGTTTTGTCGAATGTGCAAGCCGGGATGCCTGCTTACAACCAAGAACTATTTGGCCCGGTAGCTTCCTTAATGAAGGCAAAGGGAGAACAGGAAGCCATTAAAATTGCCAACGACACTAGTTTTGGACTGGGAGCCGCTGTTTTCACCTCTGATTTAGACCGAGGAAAATACATAGCAGAATACGAACTTGATGCAGGTTGTTGTTTCGTGAATGACTTTGTGAAATCGGACCCTCGCCTGCCTTTTGGAGGAGTAAAGGAAAGCGGATATGGCAGAGAACTCTCCATTTATGGCTTGTATGAATTCGTCAATATTAAATCGATATATATAAAATAATGACATTTGAAGAGGCCTTAGTAAAAGCATCAAACATATGTGCCCGACAGGAAAAGTGTATTTTTGATATCGAGAAAAAGTTAAATGACTGGAAAGTAAGTGCGGACATTGCCAATATGGTAATCGACCAGCTGACCAAAGAAAAGTTTATCGACGAGGAAAGGTACATCAAGTTTTATGTAAAAGATAAATTTCAGTTTAACCGCTGGGGAAAAATAAAAATTAAATGGCAGCTCAAGTCTAAACGACTATCCGGACAGCAAGTGGACAAGGCACTGGAACTAATTAATGATGAAGAATATAAAAATGCTTTGGCGCAATTATTGATACAAAAGAGAAGAAGGATAAAAGACGATGACAAATTCAAGATAAAGGCTTCATTAATTCGATACGCATCATCGCGGGGCTTTGAACCTGATTTGATTTATCAAGTTTTGGATTCAGAAATAATGAATGATAACAAATAAAACATTAACCTATGAACACCTTTAACTCCCAGATACTTATTGGCAGGATTATGCTGTGCCTAATGGCACTTCCTGCAATTCTCTCCTTCTCCACGGTGGAAGCCAAAAGAAAACCATCTTGGGTTAAGCAGCGTCCTACTGATGCTAATTACTATTACGGAAGGGCCATGAGATCAAAAGTAGGCGGTGAAGCAAGCTATCGCACCGAGGCCAGAAACAAGGCATTGAAAGAATTAAGTTCTGAAATTAAGGTGACCATTTCTTCCAATTCAATCCTTCGACAATTCGAAAACAACTATCAAGTAAAAGAGGAATTTGAAGCAAGCACACATGAATCGGTAGAGGCAACACTGGAAGGTTATGAGGTACTCACATGGGAAAACAAAAAGGAATATTGGGTAATGGTTCGCCTGAATAAGGACAAATATGCCATGCGCAAGAAGCAAAAACTGGATTATGCGAAAAAGATGTGCGCCACCTATTATTACGATGGTAAAAAAGCTGTTGAGAAGGGCAATATTTATGAAGGCTTGCTGTTTTATGTACAAGCTATCAAAGCCATTAAACCGCATGCCAACGAGGATTTAACCTACAGAGATATCAATGGAAACCTAAATCTGGGATCCGATATTTTTAGTGCGATACAAGAAGCATTCCGGAAAATTAATTTAGAAGCGGCGCAGTCTTCGTTTGTCGTGCAGTTTAGCAAGGAAATAAAGGTCCCTCTTTCGCTTCAGGCCAGTTATACTGACGAATTAGGAGACAGTCGTCCTATTACGAATTTACCATTGGTCTTCTCATTTACAAAAGGGAAAGGCGAATTAACCAAAACCGGCACAACGGACCGAGACGGAAAGGCCAGGTGTGACATTATCCGGTTGATCTCCAAAAGAAAGAGCCAGGAAATTACCGCTGAGTTCAATTTGGATTTGTTCCTTGAAGAAGAAACCCTTGAAGACAAAGTACTTTTAAAAGCTTTCTTTCATGATGGGTATTTACCTAAAACCATTTTCAATATTGAGGTTCAAAAGTCCACCGCTTTTGTTGTGATCAACGAGCTTGTATTTGATAAAAAAACGGCAAATGGCGCTTTAGGCAAATCAATTCGTTCCGAGTTGGCACAAAGCTATTTTAACATTACCGAGGATAAAACAAATGCCGATTTCACTGTCTCTATTGATGCTAAGTTCATTGAAGGCGGCGAGAGACAGGGTAAGGGGTATTCCGTATTTATTGTGTTTGCCGATTTTCATATGACGGTTACCGATAATAAATCGCAAATGGAAATTTTCGCCGACGGCTTTGATAGGCTAAGAGGGATGCAACCCCGAAGTTATGAATATGCACTTAAAAACGTTAGGGAAAAAGCCAAGCAAAAAATTATAGATGAAATATTTCCTAAAATGGAACAGGTGAATCTTTAGATTTGTCATTGGATAATGGTCGTGGGTCAGTCGTCATTGACCAATAAAGTGGGTAAAAACGCACTAATGGCTAACGAGCGGTGACTATCCGTGATTGTCCGCAAATATTGCTTTAGGGTGGTAAGCGTAGTAACCTCCAAATACCGAAACAAATAAAGAGATGGTATAAAACAAGATGCTCAATGCCACCGCATGGTCCTGATCCAATCCCAAATATTGTGAGCCAAACATAAATGTAACCTCCCTCAATCCCAATCCACCTAACGAAATTGGAATGGCAGACATAATACTGGACAACAAAAACAAAAACAAGTAGTCATCCTGTCTCCCCGTCAATTCGGTACCCATCGACTTTAAAATAATAATGGCCGAAATCATTTGTAATCCCTGAATAACAATCGACAGCAAAAAAACTTTCCAGGTAGCCCCGGTTAAATGGCGACTAAAAAGCCGCAAATAAATAAAATACCCCAGCGCAATAAAAGGAATAAAAACGATAAAATAATTGAGGAACGGATTAATCCATCTTAACAAATCATGGATCATCTGTATTCCGCCCTCGGGCACGGCAGCTTTACCTAAATCATAATCTATAAAATAAACCAAAGCGCACAGGAATACTAAAATCACCGATAAACCACTAAGCCTATCGGCCAAAACAGTTCCTATCAATCGCTTTACCGAAGTTTTATAATATCTGTTAATTAAGAAAACTTTATATCCATCTCCGCCAACGCCTCCAGGTAGAAACAAATTATAAAACATACCCAGCCAGTATAGTTTTAAATTTACCAATGAACCTATTTTAACCGGTACGTATTTGTAAAATATATTGAGCCTAAATGCCGAAACTATTTGAGATAGCCCATACACCAATATGGATAATATTAAAAACCAGACATTAATTCCTTTGATGGCCCCAAACGTCTGTTCAATATCAACTTTTGAAAAAACATAATACAATGCAGTAATTGATAACACTATTTTGGCAATCAGTTTTATTGCCTTGGAATGCTTTTTTAAGAACGACAAAATCCGAAAATTTTAGATATGATTTGAAGTTACAAAGTAATGCATATTTGCAACAATAACAGTTTATTAACCTAGCTTTAACTTTCTTTGTTTAAAATACGAAGGCAGATTACTATTTAATTTAGGTTTATAGGCCCAGTTTAATCGGTAACCTAAAAAATAATGAAGTAAATAGGTATAAGCTGTTCCGATAAGTGCCCCCGCAAATATATCCATAAAAAAGTGTTGACACAGGTACACCCTGGAAACCCCTACCAATAAAGCTATAAAAAAAGTTATAACCCCCCAGTATCCTTTTTTTAAAACAATGCTGAAAGCAAATGCCCCAGCAAAAGCCGTCATGGTATGCCCGGAAGGGAACGAACCGGAGTGATGATATTTAAATCCTTCGATTATATGATAAAATGCTTCCGTCCCCAGATAAGAAGCCGGACGAGGCATTCCGTTAAATATTACCTGCTTTAATAAAAACGTAAAAATTCCGGCACAGACGAGTGCCGAGGCAAACAAAATGGAATAATAATATCGGATAAACAGAAATACAACCGAGAGAATGCCTAGTAATCCTCCAAGTCCCAAATGCGTATAAAGTTGAAAGAAACCATCCCAAGGTTCCGAAGCTAAACTATTTAAATGCAACAGTAGTTCCCCTTTGGAAAATAGGAATAAGCATGCACCTCCAACCAGCGCAAAAACGAGACAACAAACAATAAAAACTTTAGAGGATATAGGAATATGATTTTTCATTTTTACCTGATAATTTATCTTACATGCACATTATCTCAAACATAGAAAGATAATTCACCAAGATAACATGATAACTAATTAATTATGTAATAAACCTAAACAAATTGTTATTTTAAAAGCATTTCGGCGAGTTCTTCTTCATAGAAAAAGTCACCTCCTCCAAAGGCAGGATACAAATCATCTATCCATTGTGCTTGGCAATCGTACTTGGCAAAAAATGGGCGGGCTGCCCAATCGCTGTTACGTCCTTGAATAAACTCAAGCGCGATAATTTTCTCACCCTTAATTTCAGTTACGCCAATCACTCTTATTTTTCCGGGCGTACAGGACATACTTGGCCCTCTGACTGTACGGGCTATCCCGCTCACTTGGGTATAGGCTTTCTGAAAAATCTTCCACGCTCTCACAACAGGAATTCCAAAATAATCCTGTGCACCTGTGTCACGCGCAATAAACATGTAATACGGCACCATTCCTAATTCAACTTGTTTGCGCCACATATCAGCCCAAATGGTGCTGCTTGCATTAATATGATTGAGAACCGGCGATTGTGTTCTGATGATTGCCCCTGTGCTTCTAATTCTTCGAATAGCTTGTTTAACCGCATCCGTACTAAGCTCCTGTGGGTGGTTGAAGTGCGCCATGAACGAAAGCGACTTGCCTGCCTTTGTGATACGTTTAAAAATAGACAGCATTTCATCCGCATCAGCGTCCGTTAAAAAACGATAGGGCCAAAAACTCAGCGATTTGGAACCAATTCTGATGGTTTTTAGATGCTCTATGTTTGCCTCTATTATTTTGGATATATAGGTGTCAAATGTTTTGGCTTTCATTACCATTGGGTCACCTCCGGTAATCAGCAGATCTGTAATTTCCGTATGTTCTTTGAGGTATCCAACTATAGAATCGGCTTCTTTCATCGAAAACTTAAGCTCACTATCCATGTTGGTAAACTGCGGCCACCTAAAGCAGAAAGTACAATAGGCATGGCAAGTTTGTCCTTGTGATGGAAAAAACAACATCGTCTCTCTGTACTTATGTTGTACTCCATTTAATTTTTCCCCATTTAATTCAGGAACATTGTATTCCAACTGACCTGCCGGATGAGGATTAAGTTTTTCCCGTATAATATTAGCTTCCCTTCTAATAACACCTTTGTCGGCACCAGAAAGAATTAGTTCGGCCATACGATTAAAATCTTCGCGGAACAGCATATCTTTCTGTGGAAAATTCAAGATAAACATGGGGTCTTCACGAAAATTATCCCAGTCTATTAACTCATCAACTACATAGTTGTTCGTTTTAAACGGAAGAACATTTCCAACGACCTCAATATTCAACAAATCTTCTTCCGACAATCTTTCAATTTGCGGAATCTTCCTAAAATTATGCAATGCGTAAGTTTGATACCTCATTGTTACACAGTCTTTATAAGTTTTTAATCTCTCAACACAACATCAAAACGCCCAAAAAAAAGCGATAGTATATCTGTCACTTTCAATTGGAAAGAGTAAGCATACTCATATAGTAAAAAGAGGGTGCTCCCAACACCCAAAAAGACAGATTCTACTAAAAATACGAAAAAAATACCATATTGGCAATTGCTTAACTTTTAATTAATCCAAACGTAAACCACAGTACGAAAGGATGTTATGGGCATATAGTATAAATCGGACACAAAATTAGTGAAAATATGTAAGAAATTCTACCTGACACCGTTTAAAAAACATGACATTAGACATCTTTATGTTCATATCAAAAGCTTTAATTTTGGCATAACCCTAACTTTAAGGCGGCAATCTGCTACCTGATGAGTTCGGTTCTATTGGTATCCAATTTCAGAAAGATGAACAACAACGTAGTGAAGCCCCATAATGACGATCCCCCATAGCTAAAGAAAGGGAGTGGTATCCCGATAACCGGAGCCAGACCAATGGTCATTCCAATGTTTACCGTAAAATGATAAAAGAATATTGACGCAACGCAGTATCCGTAGATCCTACTAAATGCGGAATGTTGTTTTTCGGCAAGAAATATTAATCTCAATATCAAAAACAAAAACAGAAAAACTACCGAAAAAGTACCTAAATATCCCCATTCCTCGCCGACGGTACAAAAAATAAAGTCGGTGCTCTGTTCCGGCACAAAGTCAAACTTGGTTTGGGTACCCTGAAGGTATCCCTTGCCTGTAAGGCCTCCCGAACCGATAGCAATTTTTGATTGATTCACGTTATAACCAGCCCCCAAGGGGTCATCTTTAAATCCAAGCAAAACATAAACACGGTTTCTCTGATATTCCGATAGTACATCATTTACAAAGTAATCTGCCGAAAAAGTAGCCGCTACGGCACCCCACATAAAAATTATAGCAGGTATTACTGGTTTTAGTTTCTTGGCAAAACCTCGTACCAAAAGATACACCGTTAAAACAACGATTGCAAACAATGCAAATAAGTCCCATCGCAACGTTAGCCCCAGCACATAAAACACAGCTAACATCAGTAAAAATCCTCCTGCGAGAAATATCATGCTCCGTAAAGCAATTTTTTTGTCGATTTGCAAAAACAGAAATAAGTATATCCCCAGCACAATCAATGATAATATGATGATATTGGGATAAACCAAGGTCAGGACTGAAGTTATGGCTGCTATAATTCCAAATATCAATATGTTACCCGTCAACCCTTCGCGATAGAACGGTAAAATAAAAATAAAGAAAACCAAAGCCGAACCCGTATCGTTCTGCAGCAAAATACACATTACCGGTAATGCCCACAAGCCAACAATCTTGATCAGTTCTTTAAACTTGCCAAACGAAAACTCATGCCGACTCATAATCCTAGACAGGGTTAGTGCCGTAGCAATCTTAGCCAGCTCCGCGGGCTGAAACCTAACCGGACCTATCTCAAACCATGATTTGGCTCCATTAATCTCTTTCCCGATGAATATAACCGTAAATAGCAACACCACAGATAAACCATAAAGAAAATAAGAGAACGCCACATAAAAAGTACTATTCGTCATAAATATGGCCCAAATAATAATCATGGAAAGGGCTATCCAGATAACCTGTTTGGCATATTCCATGTCGGTATCGAAAAATACGGGGTTCTCGGGATTATAATTGGCGGCATAAATATTAAACCAACCAAATAGTACAAGGGTTACATAGATAATGATGGTCACCCAATCCGCCTTTTTATCATAACTATTTTTCAACATGAATCAAATCTCCTTCTAACATTCGTTGTTCGATCCATTTCCGGGACGGATGGATTTCCTTATTCAAATATTTTTCTACCATCAAACTGGCTATAGGCGCTGCCCACCGCGCTCCAAAACCACCATTTTCAACATAAACCGCTATAGCAATCTGCGGATCATCCTTTGGGGCAAATGCTATAAAAACGGAATGATCTTCGCCATGGGGGTTTTGGGCCGTTCCGGTTTTTCCACATATGCTTATTCCCGGTATCCGGGCAATCGTCGCCGTACTTCCCGCACCGCCCCATATCGCCAATTCCATTCCATCAACAACAGGACTAAAGTGAGCGGTGTCTATCCCTGTCTCTCGCACCTGTTTAAACCTGGACGGTATGGTGTCTTTTTCAATTTCCTTAATGATATGTGGCGTATAAAAAGTTCCACGGTTGGCTAACGTTGAAGCCATATTGGCCATTTGCAGCGGAGTTGTCAACAGCTCCCCCTGACCAATAGCCAATGAAACTACGGTTAACGACGACCAACTTTTTTTGTAATATTTATCGTAATATTTGCTGTTGGGCACAAAACCGCGTATTTCGTTTGCAAAGTCTGCCCCTAATGTATAACCAAAGCCAAACTTAACCAGATAGTTTTTCCAAACCTCGAAACCTTCCTGAACAGATGCATTTTTGGGATTGTCCAGGATATTACGAAACACATGGCAATAATAAGCATTGCATGATTGAGCTATTGAGTTTTTTAAATCCAGCGGACTTCTATGATCATGACAGCCCAAATGAAATCGCCCTACATTATATCCCATGTAACACTCATATGCAGAATGGGGCGTTATCACACCTTCTTGCAATCCAATGAGCGCATTTATCGTTTTAAAAGTAGAACCTGGAGGGTACCAGCCCATAATCGATCTATTAAAAAGCGGCTTGAGCGTATCGGTGCTCAACATAGAAAAATGACTTGCCCGTTTTTTACCAACCAACAAGGCAGGATCGTAATTAGGTGCAGAAACCATAGAAAGCAACTCCCCCGTTTGGGGTTCAATGGCAACTATGGCACCGATTTTATTTTTCATCATTTCTTCGCCATATTTCTGCAAGTCGATATCAATAGTCAGTTTAATGTCTTTTCCTGCTTCAGCCGGGATATCATACTCACCATCTCTGAACACCCCTTTTTCGCGACCGTGAACATCTACTAAAACATATTTATATCCTTTTTTACCTCTAAGAAATTTTTCATATGTCGACTCTATACCATTAATGCCATGATAATCGCCGCGTATATAATAACCATCCTTTTCGATATCCTGTGGCCCCACTTCACCCACGTAACCCAGAATATGTGCTGCATGTGGGTATTCATATTTACGCAACGTTCTGCGCTGCACGAAGAAACCATCAAACTTATAAAGCTTTTCCTGAAGATATCCGTATTGCTTAGCCGATAACTGCTTATAAAATATGGATGGTTTTATCCTTGATATTTTCTTGTTTTTCAGCTTCCCCTTCATGTCGGCAAACAGCCTTCGTAGATCCTCTATATCTATTTCCAACGCCTTGCAAAAATCAACCGAATCGATTGGTTTAAGCTCTCTTGGCACCACCATTAAATCATAATCTGCCTGGTTGGAAACAATAAGCTTTCCGTTTCTGTCATAAACCAATCCCCGGGCAGGAAAATTAATAATTTCGCGACGGGTATTGCTTTCAGCCGAAAACTTGTAAGATGGGTCGTAAACCTGAAGAATAAAAAGCTTAATGACAAAGGTGATTCCAATGAACAAAAAGATAAGGGCGACAACTATGGTTCTTCTACTAATGTTTTCCACTGTTCACCTCCTTTAAATTCTTTGTTTCTTTTGGTACGTGAACAACAAAGTAACCCCTATGGCTACAAGGGTAAACAAGATGCTTCCAACTGTTTTAATCATTATCCCCACAAAATTCTCAATAGAAAATGATTCAATCACAAAATAAAATAGGTGGTGGATAAATACTAAAATCGCGGCATACTTAAAAAACCAACCAAAACCATAATATGATGGTAGCGGAAGTGTTCCCGGTTCATAATTATCTCGTGGCGCAAAGCGTTCCAAAACAAACGGCCTCACGAAGGCCAAAATTAATGAAGCGGCCATGTGCATTCCCATGGTGTTTGAAAACATATCGACAGTCAATCCCAGTACTGCGGCCAACGTCAACAATAACCAACCCGGTGTTTCGAAGGGGAGTGTTAAAATACAAATCACATATAAATAAGGGTTCAAGTAACCTGAAAACTCCATTTTGTTCAGGATTAAGACCTGAAGCAGTACAAAGAAGAAAAAATTAAATAAATATCTTGGTATTAGGCTTATCATTGCTCGGTCTCCTCCTCCAATTGTTGTTGCTGTTCCTGAAAAATATTCTCCACCACTTCTACATAGCTCAGTTTTGAGAAGTCGGTACTCAGCTTTACTTTTATTTTAAAAAAACTTTCGCCCTCCGGATGCAGTACCTCATCCACCGTTCCTATTAATATCCCCTCGGGAAAAGTAGATGAATACCCACTGGTCACAACCTGATCCCCTAAACTAACATTGGCATGTTCCGGAATTTCATCCAATATGGCATACAAAATAGATTTCGTATCCCAACTTACCGAGCCAAAAAAATCGGAACCTTTAAGTTTGGCGGATATTTTAAGTCTGGGGTTCAGAATTGAAAGTGCGGTACTGTAATTATCGCTGCATTTAATAACTATCCCCACTATTCCTCTACTACACAAAACACCCATATCAGGCTTAATCCCATCTTTTTTACCTTTATTTAGTGTAATATAATTGAAATGCTTACGAACTGTATTATTCACTATTTTGCTCGCCCTGTATTTATATTGGTGCACCGACGAACTATCTTCAAGCATCGAAAAGTAATCTTTTGACTGTTTAAACGAGCTTGGCATCTGACTCCGCAAAAAAGCGTTTTCATTTGATAGTTCCCTGTTAATCTCTTTAAGCGCAAAATACTGCTCCACGCTATTCATCTTTTCGAAAAGGCTCCCGGCAATCCTTGACGATGAGCTTAGATATAAGGCACGTTGATTCTGATTGTACGAAACAATAAGAATAAAAGCTATTAACTCAAATAGTATAAAAAGAAATGTAAAATGATGTTTTAATATAAACCTTAAAAAATTTCTCATTCAATTGTTGTGTTTTCCGATTTTTAAGGCAATTTCTTGCTTTTGTTTATGTACTACGGCTTTAGGCCGGATAAAGTTAGTTTTTTCAGTGAAAAGATTGATTGATTACGATATTAAAATACAATTAATCGCTGTTAAAAAAGAAAACCCGGTTAGGAGATTTCACTCAGAACCGGGTTTTTTGCTTCTATCGAATAACTTATCTCATCAGGAATGAGAATTTATGCCTGTTTTTCAATGCAATCCCAGTGCCTCTTGCCACTGCATGCAGCGGATTCTCGGCGATATGGAAAGGAATATTAATTTTATCGGTCAATCTTTTGTCCAAACCTCTCAACAAAGCACCACCTCCTGCTAAATAAATACCGTTGTTCACAATATCTGAATAAAGTTCGGGAGGGGTTTGTTCCAACGCACTTAAAATAGCTGTTTCTATCTTCGATATGGATTTTTCCAAACAGTGCGAAATTTCCTGGTATGATACAGGCACCTCAATAGGTAACGCTGTCATCTGATTGGGACCTTGAACAATATAGTCAGTTGGAGGCTCTTCCAACTCCGGTAGTGCCGAACCCACATGAATCTTTATTTCCTCCGCCGTTCTTTCACCCACTTTAATATTGTGCTGACGGCGCATATATTCCATGATATCGGCTGTAAGATCATCACCCGCTATACGTATCGACTTATTGGTTACAATTCCACCCAACGAAATAACTGCAATTTCCGTGGTGCCACCACCTATATCCACCACCATATTACCTTGTGGCGCCTCAACATCCAGTCCGATACCCAAAGCCGCTGCCATTGGTTCATAAATCATATAAACCTCGCGTCCACCAGCATGTTCGCCTGAATCTCGAACTGCCCTGATCTCTACTTCTGTACTTCCCGAAGGTATGCATATAACCATGGTTAACGATGGCGTAAATAATCTTGAGGACGTATTAATTAACTTAATCATACCTCTAATCATCTGCTCGGCAGCATTAAAGTCGGCGATAACACCGTCTCTTAACGGTCTGATAGTATAGATATTGTCGTGTGTTTTACCATGCATCTGGCGTGCCTTCTCACCGATAGCTATTAACTTGTCGGTTCTGCGATCAAGTGCCACAATTGAAGGTTCGTCCACTACAATTTTATCATTATGAATGATAATTGTGTTGGCCGTACCAAGATCCATGGCAAGATCCTGAGATAAGAATGAAAAGAATCCCATTGGGTTTGGATGTTTTTAATGTTTAAAATGACGTTTACCTGTAAATAGCATGGCTATTCCAAATTCATTACATGCTTCAATAACTTCCTCATCGCGAATACTTCCCCCTGGCTCGACAATATATTTAACATTGTATTTGTTCGCCGCTTCAATGCTGTCACGGAAAGGGAAGAACGCATCTGAGATAACCACTGAATTCTCTATTTTAACACCTTCTTTCAAATTGAAACGAGGCATTGTTAAATGACGTAAGCTGTCCAGACGGTTAGGCTGTCCCATACCTGCACCTGTTAACCAAAAAGAGCCATCTTCGTTCTCGGTAACAATAGCAATAGCATTACTTTTTAAATGCTTACACGCTGTAATACCAAACTTAGCCAATTCCATTTTATGGGAATCAAACTCGCGTTTAGTTACGTTTTTAAAATCTTTATCTACACCTTCGTCTTCATCCTGAACAAGAATACCTCCACTAACTGAACGGATTAGTTTTTCTCCGGTAATCTCATTTTTTATAGGGGTTTCCAATAAGCGCAGATTCTTTTTCTTAGCAAAAATACCTAATGCTTCCTCGGTAAACTCCGGTGCAATAATAATCTCTACAAATCTTTTTGAGAACCATTCGGCAATAGGGCCGGTTACGGTTCCGGTAAAGCAAATAATGCCACCAAAAGCACTAATAGGATCGCCTGCCCAAGCTAATTCGAGCGATTTTGCGATATCGTTCGTCACTGCCAAACCACAAGGATTTAGGTGCTTAACCACCGCTACCGCTTGCTTATTGTCCATATTGGTTACCGAATGGTATGCATCACTGGCAGCTTTCCAAGCAGCATCAGCATCCAACATATTGTTGTATGACAGCGCTTTTCCTTGTAGCACCTTCGCATTGGCCAGCGAAGCACCCTCTTTAATATTGTTGTATTTGTAAACGGTAGCTTGCTGGTGAGGATTTTCTCCGTAACGTAAAACTTCTCCGTCATTCAAGCTGATACGCTCCATATTGTCCGCATCAGGATTGAAATAATTAAAGATGGCAGAATCGTAATGTGACGAAACAGCAAAGGCAGCTCCGGCAAAGGCTTTTCTTTCATCAATGGTGGTTACGCCGTCATATTCGGTTAGCACTTTGGCCAAGTCGGCATATTGTTCTTTTGAAGGAACGATAACTACATCCTTAAAGTTTTTGGCAGCAGCACGAATTAAGGAAATACCACCTATGTCAATTTTTTCGATGATGTCTTGCTCAGGTGCTCCAGAGGCAACAGTAGCTTCAAACGGATAAAGATCAACGATAACCAGGTCAAGCTCAGGAATGTCAAACTCCATTAATTGTTCCTTATCGGAATCATTTTCCCTGCGCGACAGAATACCTCCAAACACCTTTGGATGAAGTGTTTTAACCCTGCCTCCTAAAATAGAAGGGTATCCGGTTATATCTTCAACCGCAGTTACTTCAACGCCTAAATCTTCGATAAATGTTTTTGTACCCCCGGTACTGTATAATTGAACATCAAGCTTATCCAGTGTTTTAACAATCTCGTCTAATCCATCTTTATGGAAAACCGAAATAAGCGCCGATTTAATTTTTTTTGAGCTACTCATCTTTTAATAATAATTATGCGATATTGAAAAATTCAAGTTGAAGTAAAGCATTCTTTTGAGTAAGAAAATATAGATACGTCATGTTTATATGTTTTGTTACACAAATAAATAGGCAAAAATGCTTCACTTCGGGCAAAATTAAGAAAATAAGCACATTTATCAAGGTTGTAATTAATTTTCTTGATAGATTTATAGTGGATAAGAAAAGCTGATATGATAATCGTATTTAAATTTTTAAGGGAGAGTCTTCTTTTTGCGCTTAATGCACTCAGATCAAACAAACTCCGAACCATACTAACTTTGAGTGGAGTCACCATTGGCATATTCTCCATCATTTCCGTTTTTACTTTAATCGATTATCTCGAAAGTCGCATCCGTGATAGCATTCAATCCTTGGGTGACAATGTTGTTTATGTGCAAAAATGGCCGTGGACTCCACCTGAGGGAGAAACCGAATATCCATGGTGGCGCTACTTAAACCGCCCCTTGCCCACTTTGAACGAGCAAAAAGTGATTGTACGAAATTCTCAATTGGCAGAGGCTTCTACTTTTGCGATTTCGGCACAGAAAAAAATAATTTTTGAGGATAACTTTTTCGACAACGTGCAGATTCTTGGTGTATCCCACGATTTTGACCAGAACTGGAATTTTGAGATCAGCAAGGGACGCTATTTTTCTCCATTTGAATCGAATAACGGAAGCAACATTGCTATTATTGGCGCCGAAATTGCCGACGAACTTTTTAGAGATGTCGATCCGATTGGCAAGCGTATTAAAATGGCAGGGCGAAAACTAACCGTGGTGGGCGTAATACTCCGCCAGGGCAAGGATATCTTCGGCAACAGTTTAGATACCAACATCATCATACCTGTCAATTACGCCAAGAGTATTTTTAATATTCGCAGCGAAAGCGTTCAGCCTTTTATCATTGTTAAAGCAAAAGAAGGGGTTACAGCCGAGGATTTAATGAACGAATTAGAAGGGATTTTGCGGGCCGAAAGAAAAATAAAACCCAAGCAGGGAAATACTTTTGCGCTCAATAGAATAAGTATTGTCCAAAAGCAATTCGACGGACTGTTTGGCATATTGAATATTGCGGGTGGGTTTATCGGCTTTTTTGCGGTTTTGGTTGGCGGTTTTGGAATAGCCAATATCATGTTTGTTTCCGTAAAGGAGCGCACCCGGATTATTGGTATCCAAAAAGCTTTGGGCGCCAAACGAAGATTTATTTTATGGCAGTTTCTTTTCGAAAGTATCTTTCTTAGTCTTCTGGGAGGCACAATTGGTTTGCTGCTTATTTTTATTGTTATTCAAGTAGCCAATTCCACTATGAATTTGGGCATCCAGCTTACTTTCTGGAATATTTTTAGGGGGTTGTTTATCTCTATTTTCCTGGGCGTGGTTTCCGGTTATATTCCGTCCAACGGAGCCAGCAAGTTAGATCCTGTTGTGGCTATTAATAATTAAAACACAAAGTGAGAGCCAGGCAGGGAGACCGCAGTATGACAAAAGGTAATAAGCTGCTTTTTATATATCAATCACCTCCTTTTGCCCCAGGCTGGGTTTAAACCCAGCCTGGGGCAGGTAAGTTCTTATCATCCCTATAAATCAGATCGACAAAATCGCTGTCAACTCCACTAATGCAGGATTTAATTTCTTTTTATTTTTTAAGGCCTGATTGAACGGAATATGGGTGATTTCTTTGTTCACCAACCCAATCATGATACTTTTTTGATCATCCATAAGCGCTTCAATGGCCGAAACCCCCATACGGCTCGCCGTTACTCTATCAAACGCTGTTGGAGAACCTCCACGTTGGATATGCCCAAGAATAGTTACACGCGTATCGTAATCCGGATATTCTTTCTGAACCCTCTCGGCCACCTGAATGGCTCCACCGCTGATTTTCTCGCCTTCGGCTACCAGAACAATACTACTGCTTTTATCCTTGTTAAACCCTTTTTCCAGAAAAGTATATAACTGTTTAAAATCCGTATCTATTTCCGGTACCAGAATAGCTTCCGCTCCCGAAGCGATTCCACTTCGCAAAGCTAAGAAACCCGCATCGCGTCCCATTACCTCAATAAAGAAAAGGCGACTGTGGGCACTGGCTGTGTCCCGTATTTTATCTACCGCTTCAGTAACGGTATTTAGCGCCGTATCGTAACCAATAGTATAATCCGTTCCGTAAAGATCGTTATCAATGGTTCCCGGAACGCCAACAATAGGAATATTGTATTCCTGTCCGAAAATACGGGCACCGGTAAAAGTGCCGTCACCTCCAATTACAACCAAACAATCAACACCTCTCTTTTTTAAGTTTTCGTAGGCTTTTTTTCTACCCTCAGGCGTTCTAAACCCTTCGCTCCGTGCCGATTTTAAAATGGTGCCACCCTGATGAATAATATTACTTACTGATTTGGACGTCATGGGCTCCATTCTGCCCTGAATCATGCCATGATACCCTTGCTTGATACCAACCACCTTAAGCTTGTGATAGATAGCCGCCCTAACCACTGCCCTTACGGCAGCGTTCATTCCCGGAGCATCCCCTCCCGAGGTCAGCACTCCAACTTTAGTCACTTGTCCCATAAATATTTATTTGTCTTTTGTTATCATTTTAATATTTCGGGCCACTTTTTCCAACAGCCAGGGAGGCGTGGAAGTAGCTCCGCTGATGCCAACAGACTGAACAGGTTCAGCGAACCACTTTTTCTTCAATTCATCGACATCACTTACAAAATATGAATGTTTGTTGGTTTCCAGACACTTGGCGTAAAGCATCTTGGCATTACTGCTTTTTTTTCCTCCAACAAACACCATAACATCATGCTTTCGGGCAAAAAGCATCAACTTGGGTAATCTACCGGATACCTGTCGGCAAATGGTATCAAAGGATTTAAACTCAACCTGCGTATTGATGTTTTCTTTCAGATAGGTGGCGATACTTTTAAATTCATCAATACTTTTGGTGGTTTGTGCATATAAATGGGTAGCCTTGTTCAAATCAATCTTGGATATTTCATCCATCGATTCAATAACGATAGCTTCATTTTCTGTTTGCCCCAACAATCCCACTACTTCGGCATGACCTTTCTTCCCATAAATAATAACCTGTCCGTTAATCTTTCTCAGCATATGCCAGGAGGTTTTAATTCGCTTTTGAAGTTTTAAAACCACAGGACAAGTTGCATCGATTACCTGTTGACCGTTTATTTTAGCCTTCTGATAGGTGGTGGGTGGTTCACCATGGGCACGTATAAGAAATTTCTGTTTCCCAAGATTTTCTAACTCCCTGTTAGAAACCGACTTTAATCCTCTCTTCTCCAACCTTTCTATTTCCATATTGTTATGAACAATGTCGCCCAAACAATAGAGGATATCATTGTTTTCAAGCTCTGCTTCCGCGGCTTCAACAGCTTTCACAACCCCAAAGCAGAAACCTGAGGCCGGATCAATTTCGATGTGTAAAGATGACATTTTTATGGAAATTTATCTCACTCTTTAACAAGCAGCTACGCGATTTAAAAAAATTTAACATCTGCAAGATACCTTTTACTATAAACACACTTACTTAATCAACATTCTATTTTTTAGTTCACTAACGATAAATTCGAGTTGCTCTTCTTTGGTCATTTTTCCATTGTCCAACACTAGGGCATCATGGGCCTTTTTAAGTGGGCTTTCATCTCGTGTTTCATCGATATGGTCCCGTTTTTTCACGTTTTCCAGCACCTCCTCAAAAGTGATGGCTTCGTTTTTCTCCTGGTATTCCTTGAATCGGCGCCCGGCTCTAATCTCAGGCGAAGCTGTCATAAACAGCTTCAGGTCGGCATTGGGAAAAACTACGGTACCAATATCCCTGCCATCCATTACTATACTGTCTGTTTCTCCCATCTTTTGTTGCAGTTGAACCATTTTCCTGCGAACAAAACCTAGCGCACTTATCATGCTAACATGATTACTCACTTCCAGACCTCTTATTTCTTTTTCAACTAACTTCCCGTTTAGGTATGTTTCGTTGGTTTTGGTTTGGGCATCGAATTTAAAAGAAATGGAGATTTTATCTAAAGCTTGCTTCAGAAAATCCTGATGAATGACACCGTCTTTTATAATATTGTTTTCCAGTGCATAGAGCGTCACACATCGGTACATGGCGCCAGAATCGATAAAAATAATATTTAACAGTTTCGCTAAATCTTTGGCTACAGTACTCTTTCCACACGAGGAATAACCATCAATGGCAATCACCAATTTTGAGATCGTATCAGTCATCATAATTTATTTGAGCCGGTAAAAATACTACTTTTGTTTACTGATTGCACAAATTTGGCAAATTAAAGATGTTTAAAAAACAAAATAGGCTACATCCTAAACCAATCCATAGGAAAGCTTAAAAAATCCACGCTCACAATAGCTATGTGGTTAAATTATAGTTCGTAATCCATTCTAGAAGGCTTGACAGCCTATTTAAAATTAGATAAGTTGGTGGATATTGAAAAATGATTGGATGCACCTCCCAAATGGTAACGTGCCGAACCATAGGAGAATAAAAATTTGTAAACCCTGAATCCGAATCCCCAGGACAATCCGGCGGTTGACATACGTTCCTCATAACCTAACTCTTGCCTTCGGCGATAATTATAGCCAAAGTCTACATGAAAGGTTTTAGACGGCATAAACTCTACTCCAAAAACCATGTGCCGAAGCGCTTTGTCACCAAAACCCGAATCATCTGATTCGTTGGAGAATCCCGAATTACTGGCATTTTCAGCATCATAGGGTGTGTAGGTTAAATCCCAGTCCAACAGATTTTGTATGGTCAAGGAGAAACGAAACGGTGCATGTGCCAATTTCTTGGTAAATCCAATTTGTAAATCGGATGGCATGTCTTCTTGAATATTATCGTAAGATGAGATTTGGGACCCAACATTTTTCAGTACAATACCCATCGAAAAGTTCTTTTCGGCTTTTCGATAATGTACCCCAAAGTCGGCTGCAATACCGAACGAGCTGTAAACATCCAGCTTTGAATAGATAGGCTTTGCCGTTAAACCCATGGATAGAGTGGGTGATAATTGACGGGCATAGGTGAAGTTAAAAGAATACTCCGCAGCAGTAGCAATCCCCATGTCCTCACCAATTTCATTGGTTCTCTGAAAATCGCCGTAATTGATGTTGTGAATACCGAAACTAAATGTACCTACATTTTCAAAATGCTTTGCAAAGCCCACATAACCATAATTTATATTGGTCATGTAAGGAACATAGTTCAACACCATGGCCTCGTCCATCTCCTTTTGCAACAAGGCAGGATTATGGTAGGCCATATTTATGTCGTTATCTGTGATGGAAACATTGGAGCCTCCTAAAGCAGCCACCCTGGCCGAATTGGTCAGATTCAAGAAATCATAAGTGCTTTCTCCGCCACGCTGTGCCCCGATTGTTTGTGTTATTGCTACCAACAAAATTACATATAAATACTTTTGCATATTATTCACTTATTCCTTGACTAACTCTTAAAACGACAAATATAAAGTTTTAGTGTTTATTCTAATACTCCTTCTTCAACGTTTCCAACACCTCGTAAACAGCCGGACACACAAAAGAGTTTCGAAAGGTGAGGTTTAATATCTGATAAAAACGTTTTCGGTCGGTGTGGGGGTATTCTCTGCAGGCCCGCGGACGAACTTCATAGATCATGCAATAATTATCGGGCATTAAAAATGGGCACGGCGTTTCTTTAAAAACATAGTCCTGGTCTTCATCTATCTCAAAGTATTGATCGATCAAATCTGGCCGTTTCATTTTAAGATGCCTGGCTATACGGTCAATGTCACGGTCGATTATTATGGGACTGATGCTTTTGCAACAATTGGCACACCCCAAGCAATCAATATTCTCAAAAGCTTTAACATGGGCATTGTAAACAGAATCGTCTAAGGTTTTAGGCTTCTTTTTACGTAAACGAGCAACAAAGGCTTTATTTTCTTTGGCTTTATTGTTGGCCAGTTCTTTATATCTGTCTAAATCAAGCTTCATTCTTCCTCCTTTTCATCTGCGACACAAAAAGTCCGGTTACCACAATCGCTATACCCATCCCCTTCTGCGTATCGATAACATCACCTCTTAACCACCAGGCAAAGAGGGCTGTAAACACCGGGATAAGATTAATAAACATATTCGACTTGGCTACACCGAGGTTCTTTATGGCCTTTGTAAAAAATATAAAAGCCAGTGAGGATGCAAAAATGGCTAGTTGAATAATGGCCAACCAGGAATCCGTAGTATGCTTGGCACTCATCAAACCTTTATGTTCCCAAAAAAAATAAAAAGGTAGAAACATAAATATTCCAATAAAATTTTGATAAGCGATAATGTTGACCGGAGAATATTTTTGAGCCAGCTTTTTCAATGTCAAGGAATAGCCGATTGTTGATAAAACCGCTACAAACATCAACATGATTCCCAGTAACGAGGCATTGAGTTCAAACCCGTTCTCAAATATCATGGTCCCTACGCCAAAAAAAGAAACAGCCATTCCCAACACTGCCAAAACCGTTATTCTTTCCTTTAGAAACAGAAAGGCAAAAAAAGTAGCAAACAATGGAATCGTAGATATGATAACTGCCGCCAGTGTACTTGATACCAACTGCATGCCAAAGCTCTCGCCCATAAAATACATGAAAGGCTCAAAAAAAGAAAGCCATAAAATGAGTTTGTAATCTTTCTTGTTTAAAGCAGTCATTCTTCTTGTAAGAATTAAAAACAAAAACAATAACCCAGAGCTGATGATTAACCGCATCAGAACGGTAGAAATGGGCGCAAATGATTCATAAGCTACTTTTACCCACACAAAGGAAAATGCCCAAAAAATCATGGACATGATGATGTATATGATGGAAGATATATTTGTTTTTGACATAACCTTTAACAACGAGCCGCAAAAGTAGGTATTTTGTACGGATAAATCAGAGTCTCTCGTAATACCGCGCGGGATATTCTTTTAACATTTGTTTTTTTGTTATGCAGCCTCCCCCCAGCATAAAATACCCTAATAGGAACAGTACGCACGGTCTTCTGCAGAGCCTTCTGTAATGCCGCGGAACAAGCTCCCGATTCTTTCCGAGAACACAGAGGTGTGAGGTGGAAATAATGTTTTAAAAGGGAAATCCATGTCCGTGCCGCACATGCACCTAAAAACCGGCGCAGACTTTTTGATTCCGATTGAAACGAAAGCATTTACATATTTCCAACACTCATAAACACAACCAACATATAAAATTTCTATACATTTGCATGAATTATCTTTTGTATGGAGACCACATTTTACGCAGATATTATATTACCCGTTCCATTGCCCCGATTATTCACCTACGAGATTTCTCAAAGGTGGATAAATGATGTGGAAATTGGTATGCGCGTGGTAGTTCCTTTTGGTAAAAAAAAATATTATTCGGGCATAATATATAGCCTGCACGATCAAAAACCAGAAGCATACGAGACCAAGGAAATCGTTTCTGTTTTGGATAGCACGCCCATCGTGAACGAAACACAGTTGCATTTTTGGAAATGGATTTCCGAATACTATATGTGCACTTTGGGCGAGGTATATAAAGCTGCCGTACCTTCCGGCTTAAAGCTGGAGAGCGAAACCAAAGTTCATTATAATACCAATTGGGTTCCCGAGGAAAAACTCACCCCCAAAGAAACCATGGTGTTAGACTTTCTATCGGAGAAAAAAACGGCAACCGTTCAGGATTTGAACAATATTACCGAGCTGAAAAACTCCCTGCCCATTATTAAGTCTTTGCTCGATAAAGAAGCTTTATTTGTAAGCGAACGCCTTAAAGACGGGTACAAACCTAAAACCAAGAAGCTGGTGCAACTGGCACCCGAGTACTGTCACGATCAGAAATTACAAAATGTCTTCACGGAATTAAGCCGGGCCAAAAAACAATTGGAAGTTCTGATGGTATTCTTTACCATGATTGGAGGAGCCAATAAAAACAATTACAGCAAGGCTATAGAAAAAAACCTGTTGAAAGAAAAAAGCGGGGCCTCACTATCGGTATTAAATGAGTTGATAAAAAAAGGGGTGCTGCTGGAAGTGGAAACGGCCATCTCAAGATTGCAAACCGATACACTTTTAACAGATGGTTTACATGAACTTAATCCTGCACAACAAAATGCGAAACAGCAAATAGAGCAACAATTTAAAGAGAAAGACGCGGTGCTGTTGCATGGTGTAACTTCCAGTGGAAAAACTGAAATATATATCCACCTTATCAAGGAACAAATTGATAAAGGCAAGCAAGTGCTGTATCTGCTGCCTGAAATCGCCTTGACCACCCAGATCACTGGTCGCCTGAAAAAAGTATTTGGTAACGCAATAGGCATATACCATTCTAAATATAGCGATGCGGAACGCGTGGAGGTATGGAACGATATATTGCACCAAGAGAATTACAAAGTGGTGATCGGGGTACGTTCGTCCATTTTTCTCCCGTTTGACAACCTTGGCTTGATCATAGTGGATGAGGAGCATGAAAACACATACAAGCAATTCGACCCTTCTCCTCGCTATCACGCGCGCGATGCAGCTATGGTTCTGGCACATATGCATAAAGCCAAGGTACTTATGGGAACTGCCACTCCTTCTATCGAAACCTACAGAAACACGCAGCTGGCCAAGTACGGTCTGGTTGAACTATTTGAAAGGTTTGAAGGAATTCAGATGCCTCAAATAATTACCGTCAATGTGCGGGAGGAAAAGCGCAAGAAAAGGATGCACGCTCATTTTTCGGCCACCCTGATAGAGCATGTCACCAAAGCCATTAATAACGGGGAACAGGCCATTCTATTTCAAAACCGAAGAGGCTTCTCTCCTTATCTGGAATGCACACAGTGCTCCTGGGTCCCTAAATGCGACTTTTGCGATGTAAGCTTGACCTATCACAAGCACATCAATCAGCTGGTGTGCCATTATTGCGGTCATTCAAGTTATTTGCCTAAAACATGCAAAGCCTGCAATTCCCCGGCCTTACAGACCAAAGGCTTTGGCACCGAGAAAATTGAGGAAGATATAAAAATTATCTTCCCGGAAATCAAAGTGGCACGAATGGATTTGGACACGTCACGCACCCGCAAATCACACGAAACCATTATTGGTAATTTCGAACGGGGCGAAGTAGACATCCTAATTGGTACCCAAATGATTTCCAAAGGATTGGACTTTGACAACGTTAGCGTGGTGGGCATACTAAATGCCGACAGCATGCTGAACTACCCCGACTTTAGGGCCTTCGAACGCAGCTTCCAGATGATGGCACAGGTAGGCGGGCGCGCAGGCCGTAAATACAAACAAGGAACTGTTATTTTACAGACCTCTAATCCGGATAATCCTGTCATATTAAATGTGATCAATAACAATTTTAAAAATCACTTCCAGTCGGAATTAGCCGAGCGGGAACTATTTAAATACCCACCTTTTTATCGTTTAATCCACCTTACGGTAAAACATAAAAATCAAAATACAGTCAATCAAGCCTCGGACTATCTCGGACAATACCTTCGCGGTCTTTTCAAGGAGCGCGTGGTGGGTCCTCAGGCACCCACTGTCAGCAAAATTCAAAACTGGCATATCCGCAAAATCATGCTAAAAATAGAAGGAGGAGTATCTCTTATCAAAGTGAAAGAAATGTTGCGGGATGCCATTAACACAGTGGTTTCTCACCCGGGATTTAAAGCCGTGGTGATACAGGCGGATGTTGATCCTATGTAGATAAAAGCAGAGAGACAACGGCACCGAGGTTTAAACCTGGAAGACCTTCGGCTTTCATGTCCAATATTATCCCTACCAGGATCTATGCCCTTGCTCAACCTACTGCAACAATTCTCGCTCTTTAAGGTTATTAACCTACATCACCAAACAAATATCACGTTGAAGGATTATCTAATTGTCGGACAAGGATTGGCAGGAATGCTAATCGCAAATCAGCTAATGCAACGAAACAAATCTTTTTTAGCCGTAGCAGATAAAAACCAGATCTCAGCCACTTCGGTTGCAGCAGGCATGTACAACCCCTTAGTTTTCCGGAGAATCACCAAGAGTTGGATGGTGGATGACCTGCTTCCAGAGATGTATTCCACATTCTCGGAGCTGGAAGAAAGACTTCACACCAAACTGATTTACCCTACCCCAATTGTAAAACTGGTAACGGAGGATGAGTATAGGCGATGGACAAGCAAGTTGGAAGATCCCGAAATAGAGAAGTATATCCAAAAGCTTGAGAAGGGAACAAGTATCCATGGCATCCATCAGTTTTACGGTTCAGCTACCATTTCCGATTCTGGTTTTATTGATTTACAGGCTTTGCAAGAAAATTTCCATCAAGAATTGTTACATTATAATCATTTGGTGTATGATCATTTTTATTACGACGACATCAACATTCAAGAAGACTGCATTATCTGGAAAGGCTCTCAATTTAAAAACATTATTTTCTGTGAAGGGGCATTTGCTATCGACAACCCTTTGTTTCCCGAAGTAACCTATAAGCTTACCAAAGGCGATGTAATTAACCTGTCCATTGACGAAATTCAACTGGAAAATATCATCAATAAAATGGTGTTTTTAATGGAAAAATCTAAAGGGGAATTCCTTTCTGGTTCCACCTATAATTGGAGTGGTTTAAATTTTACAGCATTTGAGGAAGATCGCAACTATTTAAGCGAAAAGTTGTCCTCCATACTAAATAAGCCATTTAAAATTCTCCGGCATAAAACTGCCATTAGACCTACAGTTAGCGATCGAAGACCTGTGTTAGGCACCCATCGGAAATACAATAACGTACATTATTTTAATGGACTTGGAACAAAAGGCGTTATGTTAGCACCGTATTTCTCAAACCAAATGATTGAATATCTTGAAGAAAAAAAGGTGCTGCACCCGGAAGTAACGATGAATAGATTTAGATAATCAAAGGCACTTGGCCTTTTTTTATATATTTGTGCAAAATCAAAAGCATGCCACAAGACTATTTTTCAAATTTATTTCAGTCTTTTAACGATAAAAACATCTTAATATTGGGCGATGTAATGATCGACTCCTATTTATGGGGAGATGTGAACCGCATTTCGCCGGAAGCACCCGTGCCTATTTTATCAGGAATTGGAAGAGAAAACAGATTGGGTGGAGCTGCCAATGTTGCATTAAACATTCAGGCATTAGGCGCCAATCCAATTTTATGCTCCGTAATTGGAGACGATATTCGCAGTCATGATTTTTTCAAACTGCTCAAGGCGCAAAAGATGAGCAAGGAAGGTATTGTCACCTGCCATCACAGAAAGACTACGGTAAAAACCAGGGTAATCAGCCAGCATCAGCATCTACTAAGGGTTGACGAAGAGATATGCACGCCCATCAATCATGATTCCGAAGAAAAACTGATGGCAAAACTAATACATGTGTTAGAAACCCATCGGATTGATGCCATTATTTTTGAAGATTATGACAAAGGAGTGATCACTTCATCCGTGATTGAAAAAGTAGTTAAACTGGCCAATGAAAAAGGCATTCCCACGTTGGTTGATCCCAAAAAAAGAAATTTCAACGACTACAAAGGGGTTACCTTTTTTAAACCCAACTTTAAGGAATTTAACGAAGGCTGTAAGCTGGAACTTAACAAAAGCGAAAGTAAAGAATTGGTTGAAGCAGGCAAAAAATTTCAGCACGAACAAGATATTGATATTCTAATGATTACACTTTCTGAGCGTGGGGTTTTCATTAATCATAAAGAAGGTGATTCAGCCATTGTACCTGCTGAAGTCAGAAGCATTTCAGATGTTTCGGGAGCCGGCGACACGGTCATTAGTGTTAGTTCACTGTGTCTTATACAGGGAATGGAACCCGGTCTGATTGCAAGAATAGCCAATATGGCCGGAGGATTGGTATGCGAAGAGTCAGGGGTAGTCCCCATTAACAAGGACTTACTTCTGCAAGAATGTGTTCGAAAAATCAAATTATAAACCTTTATCTTACAACCGTTTATAACTTTAAAGCTGAAGCAAAACTTTTAAACGTTTTTCGTATATGATTTTTTAATTAAAAGTTTAACTTTGACAGACTTTTATAGCAACAGAATATGGTGTGGTTAAGCCGCTCATTTCAAACGCTAGAAAACTGAATTACAGTAAAATACAACGACACTAGCTAGTAATTATAGAATTAAATTATCATTTTAATTTCCGTAATATGGGAAAAATTATTGCTCTTGCAAATCAAAAAGGAGGTGTTGGCAAAACAACTACAGCAATTAATCTGGCAGCAAGCCTCGCTGTTTTGGAATATAAAATATTGGTTGTTGATGCCGACCCGCAGGCAAACGCTACTTCTGGTTATGGTTTTGACTTGAGAGAAATTGAAGCAAGTATTTACGAATGTATCGTAGACGGTATCGATCCGAAGAACGCTTTGCTTAAAACGGATATAGAAGGATTGGATATTTTACCATCGCACATCGATTTGGTAGGTGCCGAAATTGAAATGCTTAATCGACCAAACCGGGAAAATGTTTTAAAAGATGTGTTGTACCAGATTAGAGATCAGTATGATTTTATTTTTATTGACTGTTCTCCTTCACTGGGTTTAATTACGGTAAACTCGTTAACGGCAGCCGACTCAGTTATAATACCGGTTCAGTGCGAATACTTTGCGCTTGAAGGCCTTGGGAAGTTACTGAATACCATTAAGATTATCCAAAGCCGACTAAACACCACTTTAGAGATTGAAGGATTTTTGTTAACCATGTACGATTCGCGTTTGAGATTATCGAACCAGGTGGTGGAAGAGGTTCAGCGTCATTTCCAGGACATGGTGTTCGAGACGTTGATTACCCGTAACATTAAGCTGAGCGAGGCGCCTAGTTATGGTAAGGCAGTGGTAGAGTACGATGCTTCGAGTAAGGGAGCGATCAATTACCTAAACCTTGCCCGGGAGTTGTTACAAAAAAATAACATGACCAAAATCGACAACAAGGATAAAGTTATCAAGTAGTCGAAATACTAAACATATAGGGAAGCCGTTCTCTACTTGCGACATGCAACAAGAACGGTTTCGTCATTACAAATAACAAAAGAAATCAAAAGTCATACGGAAAGCACCGGATGGCAATTATAGTAGTAGGATGGCAAAAAAGAATGCTTTAGGAAGAGGGCTGGGAGCTCTAATAGATAATGCCGATGAGGTAACCAGAGGAAAACCTTTGGAGGGAATGGACGAGATTGAAATGAGTAAAATTGTTGCCAATCCATGGCAGCCTCGTTCTCGCTTTGATGAGGAAAAATTAGAGGAGCTGGCAAACTCAATAAGAGAAATTGGTGTTATTCAACCGCTTACCGTTCGTAAGAGTGGTAATAAATATCAATTGATTGCAGGTGAGCGCCGATTCAGAGCTTCTAAAATTGTTGGACTTGAAAAAGTACCCGCCTATATTCGTACTGCCGACGACGAAACCATGCTTGAAATGGCTCTGGTTGAAAACATTCAGCGCGAAGACCTTGATCCCATTGAAATTGCCATCAGTTATCAACGGTTAATGGACGAATGCAATCTTACACAAGAAAGCATGTCGGAGCGAATTGGTAAAAAACGTGCTACGGTTACCAACTATCTTCGCTTGTTAAAACTTCCGGGTGAGATTCAATTAGGCTTGCGCGATAAAAAACTGGGAATGGGACATGCCCGTGCTATCATTGGTATTGAGGATGCGCAAACCCAAATTAAAATTTACGAAAAGATCATAGCCAATGACTATTCCGTGCGCAAAGTGGAAGAGGTTGTCAGAGAGATCAATGCCCCTAAACCTGAAAAAGATCCCGCTAAAGAAAAAGAGGCACTGCCGCAAGAATACAAACAATTAAGTAATCAAATTTCTTCTGTGTTTAATACTAAAGTACAATTTAACCGCAACGAAAATGGAAACGGTAAGATTGTGATCCCTTTTAAATCGGACGAAGATTTGGAAAGGATCATTGCTATATTAGACAAAGCGAACACAAAGGAATAGTTTTTGCTGTTGCAGCACCTGTTGTCAAAAAATGTTTATTTGAATTTTTTATCGGTGAAGAAAGATAGGATTATTTTCCTCGTTGCCATATTTATGGTAATGATGCTTGGCTATTCCCACGAAGCAAATGCCCAAAACAATAAATTCAACGTTGTTTCGGCAGATACCATCGATACCAAACCGGTTGTAGTAGAGCCCCATTCGCCGCATAAAGCAACATTCTATTCCGCTATATTGCCAGGATTGGGACAGGCGTATAACAGAAAGTATTGGAAAATCCCTATTTTATATGCAGGAATTGGTGGTGTAATTTATGGTTTGGATTTTAACACCACAAACTATAAAAAATACAGAAGGGCGTATCGCGATTACCTGATTCAAGACCCGGGTAACACAAGTTATTTGAATGAAAACGTACGCCCGCGCGGAACAACATTGGAAGAATTTGAAACATTACTCGAAACAAACAGTTCTTATGCCGACTGGTTTGAATCGGCATTAGAAAATAAAAGAGATTATTATAAAAGATACAGAGATTTAAGTTATGTAGGCCTGGCCTTGGTTTACGTATTAAATTTAGTAGATGCCAGTGTAGACGCTCACTTTAAAACGTTTGATGTGAGTAACGATCTAAGCATGCATATTGAACCAACGGCCACACCTATGTATGGCGGTTTTAATAGCATAGGCATGCAAATAAGGTTTACCTTTTAAAATTTAATTTATCAACACAACAATAAAAAATAGGAAAATGTTAAGGTTTTTGATGATTGGTGCAGTAGCAATTACAGCATTTAACTATACGCAAGCGCAGGAAATTGAAATCACGGACTCACTAACTGTGGTTGCTGACACATTACAACAAGATTCAGTAAAGTTAGACAACAACGTGGAAGCAGGCTTTTTTACCGAAAATCTGGACACCGTTAAAATTACTGCTGAAACCAAAGTAAATAACACACCTTTAAGTTACCCTAAAGACTTACCCGATTCTGTCTACATCAAGCGTCTACAGCAAATTGAGTCTCCACTCGAGTTTCCTTATAACTCAAAAGTAAAGGCATATATTCAACTGTACACGCAAAAAAAACGAGAGCAGGTTGAAATTATGCTGGGTCTTTCCGATTATTATTTCCCTTTGTTCGAAGAAGCTCTTGACGCAGCCAATCTTCCATTGGAATTAAAATACTTACCGATTATTGAATCGGCTTTGAACCCAAGAGCTTTCTCCAGAGCGGGCGCTTCGGGCCTTTGGCAGTTTATGTACGGAACAGGTAAAATGTACGGACTAAAAGTAGATTCGTATGTGGATGATCGAAGGGATCCGGTTAAAGCGACACAAGCTGCGGTAAAATTCCTACAGGATCTATATAAAATATATGGCGATTGGTATTTGGTAATTGCAGCTTACAACTGTGGGCCTGGCAATGTAAACAAGGCCATTTATCGCTCGGGTGGTAAACGCGATTTTTGGCAGATATATTACCGCCTGCCACGCGAAACCAGAGGATATGTTCCTGCATTTATTGCGGCAGCCTACACCATGACTTACCATAACGAACACATGATTAAGCCCAAGCCTGCGGATATTGTTCAAGCTACAGATACCATAATGGTTTCAGATTTATTGCATTTTAAGCAAGTATCAGCGGTTACGGGTTTATCTGTAGAAACATTACGTGCATTAAACCCGCAATATCGAAGGGATGTGGTTCCGGCCCAAAAGAAAGCCTATAGTTTAAAACTGCCATTCGATGCAACGGAGAAATTTATTGCCATGGAAGATTCTATCTTCGGATACCAACGCGAAAAGTATTTCGCATCAAACCGTCTGGTAGTAAGCCCTTCGAACCACTACAATGCACCTGCCGCCCCCAAAAACAAAGCCAAAGTTTATTACACGGTTAAATCCGGCGATGCCGTAGGACTCATCGCGGATTGGTTTGATGTTTATACCTCTGACTTGCGTTACTGGAACAACATCCATAGAAACTTAATTAAAGTTGGGCAAAAATTAGTCATATATGTACCCAAAAACAAAGTAGATTATTACGAAAAGTTTAACACCATGAGCTATGCGGCAAAGCAAGCTACAAATGGAAAAACTGTTGCCTCATCGCATAAACCTTCGTCCACTAAAAAGGTATCTCAATCCATAGATGCCAACTACGAGTATTATACCGTTCGAAGAGGAGATAACCTATGGTCAATTGCCAAAAGATATCCAGGTATTTCAAACAACGATATTATGCGCCTAAACGGCTTAACCGCGTCATCAAAAATTAACCCCGGACAAAAATTAAAAATAAGACCTAAAAGTTAATTTTAGATTATACAAAATGCCCAAACGCTCATTTGTCCTTCAAATGGGCGTTTTTTTGTTGACACTGTTCAAATTTCTAATGCCAGCTCTCGGTTAATCATTTCTGTATAAAACATTTTTGTTTGATACATTTTTGTTTGATACATTTTTGTTTGATACATTTTTGTTTGATACATTTTTGTTTGATATAAATAAATTATAATTTTAAAGTATGGATAAGGCAACACCATTCACATACGGAAAACTCACTAACGCGCATACCTTTGCCAACAGAACAAAGGAAATAGAACACTTGGGGTTTAATTTCAGAGGAGGAGTTAATACCATTATCATATCACCCAGGAGGTGGGGGAAATCCTCTTTGGTTGAAGAGGCAGCCCGAAGAATTAAAGACAAACACATAAAAATTGCATTCCTTGATTTGTACGACACTAAAACCGAAAAAGAATTTTATTTTCTTTTAGCAAATGAGGTTATTAAAGCTTGTACGAGTAAAGCAGAAGATTTCTTTAATAATGCAAAAGGTATTTTCAGACATCTTATCCCAAAAATTTCGTACTCCCCTGCACAAGACCAGAAGATAGATATTGAATTTAATTGGGAGCAAGTGCAAAAAAATCCATCCGAAATACTGGATATGGCAGAATCATTGGCTATAGCCAAAAATATTCGACTAGTTGTTTGTATGGATGAATTCCAGAACATTGGCTCGTTTAAAAAATCTTTGGATTTTCAGAAAAAACTCAGGGCTCATTGGCAACGACATCAACACGTAACATATTGTTTATATGGAAGCAAGCGTTCCATGCTTATCGAGTTTTTTTCGTCCTCCAGGATGCCATTCTATAAATTTGGAGATATTATCCTGTTAGAAAAGATTTCAGGCTTGGAATGGGAAAAATTTATTATCCGGAGATTTAAATCCACTCAGAAAAAGATAGGCACTCCCATCGCCAGACTTATTCACGAATATGCAGAACAGCATTCATACTATGTGCAACAATTGGCACAACAATGCTGGTTACGTACCGAAACCGTATGCACCGAGGAGATTGTAGAAAACGCATTGGAAAGCCTTATCAACCAACTAAGCCTGTTATTTCATGGAATGACCGATCTCCTGCCAACGACCCAGGTTCGTTTTTTAAACGCCCTTCTTGATAACCAAACCTCTTTGACGAGTAAAAAAGTACTTGAGAAATATCAACTTGGTACTTCCAGCAATGTAAAACGCATTAAACAAGCCTTAGTACAAAAAGAGATTATTGATATAATGGGAAAAGACATCAACATCCTTGACCCCATATACAAGCACTGGTTACGAAGGTTCTATTTTCGATAAGCCATACCGGCCTCTAAAAAGGAAAGGGCCTCTGTTCTCCTATGGATAAAGGACATCGCACCCTGTTTGGAACATCCCCGGGCTTTGACCATGGCTAGATATTAAAATGCTGTTCGCACTTCATCCCAAAATTGTCATTAGATTTCATTTAAACGCCAATTCAATGATCAAAATCTAAACAATACTACACCTGCAATATGCATTAGAAATCCTGTTACACACTTCTAATACATCATCCGGGTTAAACATAACAATGTAAGATCTTCTTTCCAGATATAAATCGGGACCGTTGATGCCGGTTGACATTACAACAATCCCCTCGATTTAATCTCCAAATACTTATTCACCGTATTAACGGTTAAATCTCCAGGGGCACTAAGAATGGCATGAATACCATATTGCTTGAGTTCGCGGACAATTAGTTTCTTGTCGAAAGTAAATTTCTCGGCTATGGTCTTCACATAAATATCTTCAATGCTCTCCGTCGTTTGCTCCGTTATTTTTGACACTTCGGTATTTTCGAAGAATACCACTACCAACAAATGGTTTTTAGCCAAACTCTGCAAAAAAGGAATTTGTCTGCGCGCAGAACCCAGGCTTTCGAAGTTGGTGTATAACATCATTAAACTACGATGATAAACCTTTCGCTTAATTTGCGCATATAACAATTCCAGATTTTGTTCTTTGAAATCGGTATCCTGATTGTACAACACCTCCATGATATGCTGCATATGTCTTCCGTTACGAGCCGCAGGAACCATAGAGTGAATGGTGTTACTAAAAGTAAAAAGTCCAGCCTTATCGTGTTTGAGCATGGCAATGTTGGAAATCACCAGTGATGTATTGATCGCGTAATCCAGCAAGGTCATCCCGTTGAAAGGCATTTTCATGGTTCGCCCCAAATCTATCAAACTAAAGACCTGCTGCGACTTTTCGTCCTGGTACTGATTCACCATTAAATGCCCTTTGCGTGCGGTGGCTTTCCAGTTAATGGTTCTGTAATCGTCACCGGTAATGTAATCCCTAATCTGGTCGAACTCCATCTGGTGTCCAATCTTTCGGATTTTCTTAACGCCAAGCTCCGTGAGCCGGTTTGAGATGGCCATTAACTCAAACTTGCGCATCTCAATGAAACTGGGATACACCTTCACCATGGCATCCTGGTTAAAAATATATCTCCTGGAGATAAAAGAAATAGGCGAGCGGGCATAAACATTTAATGCGCCAAAATGATATTCGCCCCTGTTGACCGGACTAAGCGCGTAACTGAACTTTTTCTCCTGTCCGGAAACCAATATAAACTTCTCGTTAAAATCCCTTTCCTGAAATTGAAAAGGCAACTCATCGATAAGCGTAACAGAAACCCTAAAATTAAAGTTGCTTTTAAAAGTAAGCTCTACCTTATTTGCGTCACCATTTGAAAATCTTTCCGGCAGTTCCCTAAAGGCTTTAATCCTGGTTGAACTTTTACCTGCATACATGAGTAAACTATCCACAATGAGCAGTAAAGCAAAAAGGAAGAATGCTAATTGCCCCACCACAAATATCATTTGGTAATACTGTCCCAAAATCATTAGCACCATAATAAGTGCCAATGAGGCAAAGAATCGTTTTGTGATAAAAAGGGACTTCCAGAATTTACGCATTACCACCTTAATTAGATATTAAAAACTGATTGGACTTTGCTTACCTGGGTATTTCAACAGAATCCACAATTTGTTGAATTACGGCATTGGTCTTTACTCCTTCCATTTCCTTTTCGGGAGTTAGGATAACACGATGTGTCAATACAGGTGTAATTACAAACTTAATGTCTTCAGGAGTCACAAAATCACGTGCTTCTATAGCCGCATATGCTTTGGCCGCATTCAAAATAGCAAGCGAAGCCCTCGGGCTTCCTCCTAAAAACAGGGCATTTGATTTACGGGTCTTCTCAACAACCTGGGCAATATACCGGATCAGGTTAGGTTCCACCAACACTTTTCTTACCAATTCCTGCAAAGCCACCATCTGATCTGCCGAAATTACCGCATTCACCAGCGACAGTTCTGCTGTATTTGCACGTTCTTGTGCATTGCTTAATATTTGTACCTCCTCTGCTAATGATGGATAATCCAGTTCAATCTTAAACAAGAAACGGTCCAGCTGAGCCTCAGGCAAACGGTAAGTACCTTCGTGCTCCACCGGGTTTTGCGTTGCAAACACGATAAACGGCGCTTCCATCTTTCTGCATTCTCCATCAACGGTTACCTGACGTTCTTCCATTACCTCGAACAGGGCTGCCTGTGTTTTTGCGGGCGCACGGTTGATTTCATCTATCAAAATCAAATTTGAAAAGATGGGGCCTTGTTTGAATTCAAACTCCGATTTCCCCATATTAAAAATGGTGGTTCCCAAAACATCCGAGGGCATCAGGTCTGGCGTAAACTGGATTCGTTTAAACCCTGAAGATATGCATCTGGCCATTAATTTGGAAAGCATGGTTTTTGCCACGCCGGGAACACCTTCCAATAAAATATGACCATTGGCCAACAAGGCGGTTAACATCAAGTCAATGATTTTTTCCTGCCCAACGATAACTTTTGCTATCTCGTTTTTTATTTGAAATGCGGCACGGTTTAATTCCTCCAGATCAAGTCTGTTTTCAAATGGTGTTTGGTCTTGCATATTTTGAGTCTTTATTTTTTTGTAGTCCTACATTTATCGTAGAAAAATTCAATTTTCTTATTAAACTGCTCTAAATCCTCTTCCGAAATACTTTTAACCTGCTGCAGTTTTACCGCAATATCAAAAAGCTGTTTTACGGTTCTGATTGGCACCTCACATTTTTCGGCTATCGCATCGTACAATTCGGAATTTATATTAGCCGTATCGATGTAATATTTTGTTCGTAGAAACTCCAGAAAATAGGTATACTTCTTTTTTGCGATATCGAGATGGTCCCTTTTCCTGAAATACAACCGGCCTATGGTTTCAATAAAGGTAAGGGTAGTATTTTCAGGAGCGTTAATGATGGGTATCATCCGCTGTTGACGTTTAGCCGCAAAAACCATGTAGATGAGAATCCCGAAAAACATAATATACCAGGCATATCGCAACGCTTTTTGCGAGAGTATGTATCTAAACTCCGATCCTGAGATTGGCGCATCCTGCTTGTAAAACTCGTCCCAAATAACCTCTGCTCCGGGAAGGTAGGACAAACATTTAAAGACGTATTCGTAGTTCTCTCCAATCAACAAATTATAATTGGTAAATGCCAATGGGTTGGTATTGATAAAGAAGTTTCCTGCTCCATATTTTATTTTAATAAAATTGGTTTTAGCTTTTTCCCCCAATCCGAGTACAGTTGTTTTTAGTGTGTCGTACGATTGAAAATAAGCTCTGTGGTAAGCTCTTTTGTAATGGTATCCCCATGGGGATTTAAGTTTTGGGTTTACCAGGTTTAACTGAATGGAATCCTGTTGCATTAATCTAAACGAAAAATCCTCATCCATCTTAAATCCTAGGGTATCTTTTACTTGTTCGGAAAACTCTACCGCAGCTATAAATATATTATTACCGGATTCAACAACATTCAACATTTTTCCCAAATCAAATTTGTCCGGTTCAAACGAATCGTTGATATAAATGATTCCCGCACCCTCAAGGCGCCTGTCCTTTAAAAAATTATAGATGGGCGTATGAGCTGTTTTAATATCCTCTTTGGCAAACAGCTGCTCCAATTCATCAAACAAGATACTGTTACCAAACGGAATTTTATCATCTTTTGAAAAACTAAGGCTCCAATCTATCTGGCCGGGCGAAATTATCAGAACCATTAAATACAACATAAAGGCAGCTGTAACTCCAAAAACCAGATATTTGTTATGTATACCTTTTCCCATGGTTAAGCCGAAATTTTTCCTTTTTGAATGAGTCGTTCAAACGCATCAAACTCTGAGCGAACGAACCCAAACTTTTCTGCCTCTACACTAAATTGGCCATACCAGATATATTCGTAGCTTATTACCAATCTTTTAAACAATTTTTTGTGTTCGCCCGACTTTAACTCGTAATAATATTCCTTATTGGTTTTCCAGGGTTTCCATTCAATCAAATCCGAACTATCCAAATGTCTTAAACTTAAAAGGTACATTACCCTTACCGCCTCGCGATAGGCCTTGTTTTTTATGGCCACATCTAAAACTTTTTCCAGATTTTCGTTGTAAATATCATCATCCCCCTGTTTAAAACTGAGGTTTTGAACTTTACTGTCTCCGGTAAAGATAAACAAGCTAGAAATTTTAATGCCCAATAGTTTTAAAATCACAAACAGCAATATTAAAACAGCCATTCCCATCAGCACATATAAAAAGGCCTTACCATTTAACCCACTGCGTAAAATCTTCGACCAGAACCATCGCTTGAATTTTTCCCACCAGGTTTCAGGTTTCTCGTACCTGTCATAAACATATTGGGGCATTCGCTTATACGCTTCCATTTTGTCGATGGATGCAGGCCTGTAATCCACATGCGACCTATCCCAAGCCTCCACTTTGGCAGAATCCTGGGCATTGGCATCCTTCCCAATTAAAGTAAGTAGGATTAAAAATAGAATTGTATAACGCGATTTGCTATTCATCTTTGACTTCCGGCTCTTCGTTAATTTTGTCAATCTTGCCCAATAATGACAAGTTATCCTTATGTTCTACCAGGCTGTAATATTGAAACGAGATAACAATGGAGGGAAGTGGTGTTACAATCGCGGTTCCGATGGTGGATATAACGGTGGTAATCATAAAAGGTATGGAAACGCCCGTCATGTTTTCCTCCAAAACACTTTGAGCTCCGGCAATTATACCGGCGGGAACACCAAAAACAGCACTCAATACAAACATGATAATAGATGCAATGATTAATAATCCGAATGTTTGCCACCAGTGATCTTTCACCAAATAAAAACATCTTGATAAAGTATTTCCAAACCCTTCGTTTTCTGCTGTTTTAACGATTAAGATTAAGGACAATGGCACCATCACATATATACCTGGAACAATCAATGCAATAAAGGCAACAATAACTACCAAAACCGAAATGATATTAAATCCGATATATGCGGCAAATAACGAAGTGAATTTATTCCAAACTTCCTTAACCTCAACATTTCCCGCCCCCCTTTCTACATAGAGAACAACATAACAATAGGCCAATCCAGTCAAGAATATTTGTACAATAAGATTAATCATATTAAACATAATCGCTTTGCCGGGCATCGTACGCACAAACTCCTCTGACGCAGATGGATTCCCAATATTATTCAGGAAATTAGTTAATGTAGTATCTACATAAATACCACTTAATATGGCTTGAATAAGCACGGGGATACCCGCATACAAAAGCAATGCATACCCCAGGACTTTATATTCCTGTCTAATAAACGCAAACGTGGCATTTAAAACGTCGCTAAAATCTCTTTTTCTCCTTAATTCTACTTTCTCGTCAAACATATATTCTTATTTAATTTGTTTGGATTTTAAATGGTGAGCTTCCTTTGTAAATCTTTTAAAAACCAAATTTGGGTATCTGAAGAAATACCAAATGATAAATGACAACGAACCCAATATGATGATTAAATTAATGCTAAGTGGCATGTTATCATAATGCCTGGTAACAAAACTCTCTAAAAATCCAGCTACCAAAAAAATGGGCACCAACCCAATCATAATTTTCACGCCTCTCCGCACTCCGATACCCAGGGCAGTAATTCGGGGGAGGGTTCCGGGAAACAAAAAACTATTCCCTAAAATAATTCCGGCTCCCCCTGCAATCACAATTCCCGGAAGCTCCAACGCTCCGTGAATATAAATAGCTAAGGAAGAAACAGAGAACAGCTGCTTTTGATAAAAAAATGCCTGAAACGCTCCTACCATGATACCGTTTTGCACCAGAACAAAACCAACGCCAAGCGAGGTAAGCATACCAAAAACAAAAACCACGAACGAAACCCAAATATTATTGGATGTGATGGCTAAAAACATTTCAAACTCTCCCATGGTCCCATAGATACCCATTGGGTCACCTTTTTCAATATTGTCGAGAGTAGTGTTCACATAGGTATCCCCTAAAATCAGCCGAACAAAACCATCGTCATTTAAGGCAGAAACTGCACCAAGCGTTCCGGCTATTAAAAAAATAACCAAGGATATAAGGAAGTACTTTCGACTGTGATAAAATTCCAACGGAAGTTCCGTCAACCAGAAAGTTTTAAAACGACTCGACTTCTCCTTCTTGTTTTTGTATATCTCCTGGTGTGTTTTTACCGTTAATGAATTGAGATATGAAATCGTTCCTGACTTTGGAAAGAACGTTCTCGCATATGCCAAATCGTCGGTCAATTGTATAAACTGGTCGGCAAGCTCGTCCGGGTTCAATTTATCGCCCTTCTTCATGTTTTCCTCAAAACTTTGCCAGCGCGACTTATTGCGGTTAATAAAGGTTATTTCTTTCACGACAAGTTAAGCTCAATTAAAAATAGGACGTATTAATGATTCAAATATAAGTAATAGAAGTAAATTTGTTACATTTGATTTCCGTTTATTTAACAATTTAAACTGTATTCATGGAGTACGTAAGTGTTTCCACTACTCAAAATATTGATTTGGAATATAGGATGGCAGGCATAGGCGATCGTATATTGGCTTTTGGTTTTGACCTTTTGGTATTAAGTTCATGGGCAATCCTATGGTTGATTGTTTTTTCGCAAACCGGAGGCCTTCAATTGTGGCAGATTATTTTTGTATTACCCATTATGTTCTACAGTTTACTTTCCGAGTTGTTTTTAAATGGCCAAACATTTGGTAAAATGGTACTCAAAATAAGGGTGGCTAAACTCGATGGCTCCGAACTAACCTTGGGCACCTGTCTTATAAGATGGATTATGCGTATAATTGACATATGGCTATTGTCGGGTGCTGTGGCGGTACTTGCCATTTTGGTAAGTAATAAATCCCAACGTTTAGGCGATTTGGCCACAGGCACTTCCGTGGTTAAAACTTCGCACAAAAATCTATTTGAAGAAACCACATACATCGAAGTGCCCAAAGATTACACAACCGTTTATCCACAATCGAGTCGGTTGAGCGATGAAGATGCTGCCACTATCAAAGAAGTATTGAATTTTGTGGAGGCGAAAAACGATACCGGTACTGATGTTGAATACCATCCTATGCAACTTAAATTGCAGAATGCACTGAAACAAAAGTTAGAGATACGGGATATTAACGGATCGGCTAAAACATTTTTAGAAGACTTGTTGAAAGATTTTAACCATTTACACAGATAATGAAAACCTTTACATATATACTCGCGTGCTTACTGTTTGTGATTACCTCTTGTTCTGAGAAAAAGGTAAAGCAAATTCCTTTAATTGAAGGACACATATCCAATTACAACGGAAATAAAGTTTTTCTGTTTAAGGATGGAGCTGCTGATGTAGCATTAGATACTGCTGATGTAGATTCGGAAGGCGTATTTTCTGTTTCCAAACAAAGTATTAAAACAATAGGTTTCTTTTACTTACAGTTTCAGGATGGGGGCAAGATTAATTTTTTCCTCAAACCAACCGACTATGTTTATTTACAAGTTGATGCTAACAACCTGCTGGAATCTTGTAAAAGCAACAATTCAAAACTTTTGATGAGTTACTGGGAACTGGAGAAAATAAATCATGAATTTAACTCTAAACTTAAAAAACTTTCGGAGGAATTTAGTTATATGGAGGGACAGGCACTGAACGACTCCCTGTATCAAAACCTTTACCGCAGAAAGGATATACTTATTAAAGACCTAAGAAACAAAAGCTTGAGAATTGCAAAGGAGGCTAATTCTCCTATCATTGACTTTTTAATGTTAAACCAAAAAGCAGGCAACAATTCTCTTTTTTCCCTTGAGTCCGACTTACAATTATTCGTAGATAATGCAGAACAATTAACCAGCGATGAGCAACTTAAAAAACTTTTTGCAGAGTACGATAAAAAAATCATGCAAACCTACGCTTTAATCCGGGCAGAAGGACATTATCATAAAGGAAACAAGTTTCCCGAACTGAGAGCGCGAACCAATTGGAATGAGATCGTTACACTAAAGGATATGAACGGAAAACCTACCCACATCATCTTTTGGTCGGGCCATGACTTGATGGACGATGCCAAACTGAAACAAACCAAAAGTATGATGTATCGCTATGGCTCCCAAGGATTAAAAACCGTAATGGTAGCCTACACCAAAAACAAAAAAAATTGGCTGGCCCATATTAAAAAACACAGACTCCCTTATTGGCACTTGATTGATACCATGTCGGTACATTCTTTAGATTTAGTTGAAACCGGTGTACGGTCCCTCCCATGCAACTTTGTTGTTGACAGTGCCGGAACTATCATAAACAGGGACATTTGGGGAGATGAGCTCGAGCTGACCATACGTAGCAATATCAAAAAATAATGATATCTTTGGGCGACCAAAAACTCAAGGACAATTCAAAACACTAATTGACAAATGAATACATCTCGAATCATACTTTTTTTAGGGTTTATACTCTTAGCGACGGCCTGTTCAAATAAAGACCAATTAAAGGTCAGCGGTAAAATTAATGGTGCCGAAGGAAAAACACTCTATTTTCAGCAACTAAATTTAGACGGAACCGTTGATTTGGATTCTATCAAACTCAAGGCAAATGGAAACTTTAAATTTTCGATTCCTCGCCTTGAATACCCCAGATTCCTTTTGTTAAAATTAGCGGACAACAACTTAATAACCCTGTTAGCGGATTCAACAGAAAAAATTGAAGTGACAGCGGAAAGTTCAAATTTAGCGGAAAGCTACAATGTTAAGAATTCAATGGGATCGTCGTATGTTAAAACGCTTAATCGTAAATTGGAGAATACGAAAAACGATATCGACAGTTTAGTTACTGTATTCAACAGCCTTCCCGAAACAGAAGAAGATGATAGAAAAAAGATTAGAGATGAAATGATTGAAATAGTAGACAAGCAAAAGGACTTTATCTTTGACTTTGTGATGACGAACTCTCGCTCCTTCGCTAGTTACTATGCTGTATTCCAACGCTTTGACGATGGAAGCCTTATTTTGAACCCTAATGAAAAAAAGGATTTGAATATATTTACTACTGTTGCCACCAGCCTTGATCTCTTGTATCCGGAATCACCAAGGGTTCAGCAATTAAAACAGTTTGTATTGAGCATTCAAAAAGAACAACGCACACAAGCGTTTACAGAGAAGCTAATGGCGGAAGGAAAAACTTTAGCATCGGTACCCGATATTGAGGAAGAAAACCTTAATGGTAAAAAAATAAAGCTTTCATCCCTGAACGGGAAAATGGTATTGCTGTCATTTTGGGCATCGTGGGACGCTAAATCCAGAATGGAGAACAAACGATTATTGAAAATATACAATAAGTACAAGCCTAAAGGCTTTGAGGTATACCAAGTATCTCTTGATAAAAGCAAATTGCTTTGGGAAGCTGCCGTCGAACAAGACAAACTTCCGTGGATAAATGTGAGTGACCTCAAATACACCAGCTCATATCCCGCTCGATTATACAACGTTCGGCAACTGCCGGCGAATTACCTGATCAGTAAAGAAGGTGAAATTATTGGTAAAGACTTATTTGGGAGAATTTTGGATGAGAAACTGGATGACTTACTTAACTAAATAACTTCAATAGAATATATTAAAGGGAAATTCGAACAGATTTTCCCTTTTTTGATATAATAAATCTAATATCTTTGTGCGTTTGTTTATGAAATAGATACAGTTGAAAAAAGGGGAAAAGATATATTTTGCATCGGATGTTCACTTGGGTGCTCCATCCATAAAAGATGGTAAAAAACACGAAAAGGTGTTTGTTGATTGGTTAGACTCCATAAAAGAAGACGCTGCAGAATTATATTTGCTTGGAGATATTTTTGACTTTTGGTTTGAGTATCAACATGTCGTTCCCAGAGGTTTCAGCCGGTTTTTGGGTAAAATATGCGAGTTTACCGATAAAGGTATACCTGTTCATTTTTTTACGGGTAACCACGATATCTGGGTTTTCGATTATCTTCCCAAAGAAACCGGAATGATAATCCATCGCGACCCTTTTAAAACCAAGCTTAACGGCAAAACATTCTATTTGGCCCACGGTGATGGTCTTGGTCCTTACGATAAGGCATACAATAGATTAAAATGGGTTTTTACCAATAAGTTTTTACAATGGATGTTTGCTCGAATCCACCCTAATTTTGCGGTTGGATTTGCCCGTAAATGGTCCAAACAGAGCAGATTGAAAAATGAAAACTCCAATGAGTCACAATTTCTGGGCGAAGACAAAGAATATTTGATGCTTCATGCCAGGGATGTTTTAGAAAAAGAACACTTCGATTACTTTGTATTTGGACACAGACACATCGCTCTGCACAAAGATTTTATGGATAACAGTCAGTTCGTATATCTTGGCGATTGGGTAAACCACAGGTCGTATGGCGTTTGGGACGGCACAAAGTTTGAGTTGAAGTTTTTACAATAGTAGTATATATATCATGGTACGAGTGCCATGATATATATACAGGCAGTTTTTTGGGTAAATAAATTGCTGCAGATATACAATAGCAAAAATCGAAAATAATGAAAATTTATGCTGTCGCTACCGGCACGGGCTCTTATATCCCCCCGGTAGTGGTAAAAAACATTGATTTTGCCAGTCAACTGTTTTTAAATAGTGATGGCACAAAAATCGAAACTCCGGGAGAGGAAATTGTTCAAAAATTCGAACAGATTACTGACATTGTTGAGCGGAGATGCACGGATCAAAAACATGTTACATCAGACATAGCGACCTTCGCAGCGAAAAATGCTTTGGAGGCTGCCGGTTTTGATGGCGAAAAACTTGACTACATTATTGTTGCCCATAACCTGGGCGATATAAAACACGGCAGCCACTTTCCTGATACACTGCCGACCTTAGCTTCGAGAGTTAAGCAAAAGCTGAAGATAAAAAACCCAAGGACTATTGCATACGACATTACATTTGGCTGCCCGGGCTGGACACAAGCCATGATTCAGGCCAAATATTTTATTGAATCGGGTGATGCAAAAAGTGCCTTGGTTATTGGTGCCGACACTTTAAGCAGAATGATGGATCCCCACGACAGGGACTCCATGATTTTTGCCGACGGAGCGGGAGCTGCTCTTCTCGAGGCCGTTGAAAGCGAGGAGCCCGTGGGGATTCTCAAACATTCTGCCAGAACAGATACCGAAGAGCATCTGGATTTGCTTCAAATGGGAAATTCATACAACCCCGATCTTGAAGACGACCACATGTACCTTAAAATGCACGGGCGAAGATTATATAACTATGCACTCACCAACGTTCCCTTGTTGGCAAAGGAATGTTTGGATGCTAACAATTTAACTTTAACCGATGTTAAAAAGATTCTTATCCATCAGGCCAACGCAAAAATGGACGAAGCGATACTCAAACGCATTTATCGTTTATATGGCGAACGTAACGTGGATTACGATATTATGCCCATGACCATTAAAACATTGGGGAATAGCTCTGTGGCCACCGTACCAACTTTGTTCGACCTTATTGTTAAAGGTAAGCTAAACGGACAAAAATTAGAAAGTGGCGATTATGTGATGATGACCTCGGTTGGTGCCGGCATGAACATCAACGCATATATGTATAAGATGCCTTAGTGATTGATTAGCAGTGATCCGTTATTTATATGTCGAAGATGGGAATCGAGCCTTGAGGGGTGAGGTTTAATAGCCTGGGGCAAAACGTGGCAGAGCCCTAGGTTAGTAATGTAAATCAAACTGACGCATCACCGGTTTGAATAAATAGGCTAAGTTTCGTTATATCGCAATTTAGTAAATCATCCAGCAAAGAACCATTTTTCCCATCAATGGTTGCTCAAACCTTAGAGACATTTTTTATGGAAAATTTCAAAGGAACTAATACTAGTTATACATCAAAATGATTGATAAGACTTTTTGCCTATAATACCCCTTTGACAAAAAAAGTAGGTTTATTTTTTTAGGTATAATGCAATAAAAAACGTAAGGGTATTCATAGTTGAATATCCTTTTTTAATTTTGAATTATGGATTTACTTCAAATTACAATAGGGTTTACCGTTGGCTCATTCCTTGTTTCTGTTGTCAGCTTCATATTTTTCCATTCAAAAAAATCCGAAAACAAGATACAATCCATACGCCTGGAACTTGAGAACGAACAGTTCTCCAAAATCAATACCGAATTACAAGAACAATTGACAAGCGTGCAAAACGAACTTGTTCAGGCTAAATTACATGTTGCGGCAGTCGATACGGAGAACTCGAATCTTATTAAAACCAATAACGAAAAAGCTAAAGAGTTACAAGAGTTGCAGGAGAAACTTACACTTGAGTTTGAAAACATAGCCAATCGCGTGCTTAGCCACAGGAGCAAAGAGATCAGTGAGCAAAACCATCAAAAACTTTCTGACCTTTTGTCTCCGCTAAAAGAAAAGATAATCCAATTCGAGAAGAAAGTTGAAGATACCTACGATAAGGAAGTAAGGGACAAACTAAGCTTGCAGGCTGAGGTGAAACGCTTATTTGATCTGAACCATAAAATAAGTGAAGAAGCCGGTAATCTAACCCGTGCCCTGAAGGGGGATGTAAAAAAAATGGGAAATTGGGGCGAAATGATTTTGGAACGCGTTCTAGAGCAATCGGGACTCACCAAAGGGCGGGAATACAGAAGGGAAGTTCTTGGCAAAAATTCTGAAGGACAATCCATACGACCCGACGTAATTATAGACTTACCCGAGAACAAACATCTCATTATTGACTCCAAGCTGTCACTCACAGCATACGACGAATACGTTAATGCCAGTGCAAAGGAAGAACAGGAACATGCTATTAAAAGACACAAAACAAGCCTTAGGGAGCACATAAAAGGTTTGCATGAGAAAAATTACGCATCGGCAACCCATATAAACTCACCTGATTTTGTTTTGATGTTTATTCCTGTTGAGGCCTCTTTTGCGGTAGCCATTGAAGCAGACAAAGATTTGTTCACATTTGCCTGGGACCGGAAAATAGTTCCGGTTAGCCCATCTACATTATTGGCTACCCTTAAAACGATCTCGTCCATCTGGAAACAGGAAAATCAGACGAAAAATGCCCAGGAAATCGCCGAGCAAAGCGGGGCTTTGTATGACAAGCTGGTTAACTTTTTAACCGACCTGGATAAGATAGGCCAAAATATCCATCAGCTGCAAAACAATTACTCCGCATCCATGCTGAAACTGCAAAATGGCCGGGGCAACCTGATTTCAAAGGCCGAAAAAATAAAGGAATTAGGGGCCAAAAACAACAAAAGCATCCCTGATAAATTTATACACGATTAAATGGGCTTAAGCTTTGGTTTGGCTATGCGAATTGATGGCGAAAATTTACCTCCTTCCTATATTTCAAATCGCTCTTCCCTTCCATTCTTGATGGCTAAAAGCAGCATTATATACCGATATAACAATATAAAGTGGATAAACACATGCTATCCAAATGTAGTTTTTAAACTTAATTGGCACATTAAAAAATTTGGCACCTTTATTAATAAGCACATAATCAAACATCATTTTAATGATGCCCCACGTTATTGTCCATAATCCGATGTAACTATCTATAATAAATATGATGGGTATTGCTGCCAACATTAAATTGGTTAAAAAAACCAGCCAGGCCACAAAAAGGGTAAAAAAGTCGGTATAGCCTTTACTCTTTGAAGCCCAACGGACCCTTTGCTTCAGGAAATCTTTCATTTTCTTTTGAGGAAAAGTCTCCACTATAGAATCTTTATTCTTTAGAAACCTGATTTCTTTTTGATTAGCCACACAAAACTGCAACAGAAAAATATCATCGCCTGAAGCATATCCGTTCTGTAATTGCGGGATTGCATTTAGCCATACGCTCTTTTTTACTGCCAAATTGGCCCCATTACACATGATGGCCCTTTCGGATCCAATTGCACCTGCACCAGAAGTTACCAAGCTTAAAAAATCGATACTTTGAAATAATTCGAATTTGCTTTCAGGACGAATGAGCACCACCGCCCCCACCAATAAATCCACTTTATACTCTCCCAAAAATCGAGAAATGCTTCTTAACCAATTGGGCGGATGAATACAGTCGGCATCCGTAAAAACAACATAGTCGGACTGTGCCTCCCCAACTCCGGTTTCCAACGCGGCTTTTTTTCCGACCCCTTTATTTTTTAATATAACAAAACGATCTAAATCTGCAGTTAAATTACGGGCTAACTCATAGGAGCCATCCGAACTACCATCATCAACAAGTATAATTTCGTGCTCTTTGTCGGTTTGCTGCTGTAACCCACTTATAAGTTTTGTAATGTTTTTATTTTCATTTCGGAAGGCGATTATACAGGACAACTGTACCATGTTGGCAGTCGGTGCCGGACTATACGCACTCATATTATTCCATCCTTTCACAAAGCATGCAATAGTGAAACAATAAGCTCCAAAAATGAAACACAACATAATGATAAGGGCATACAACATTATATGTACGTCAGAAGTTAAAATATGGGTAAAAAAATCCCGAATCCAATAAATGGATCCGGGAAAATATATTGAGAATTTCAATTACTTGATAGTATATAGCCAGCTTTCAATCTTTTGCTCAAGGATCTCCTGTTGCCTGGCTTCGACTTTCGAATAAGAAATGTTCGAATCAATACTCACCAAAAACATTTTGCCTTTTGTAATCACTTGGGCCTTGGTGTAACCTTGTCCTTTAAGCTTATCCACCATGTTTTTGGCATTAGTGACTTCCGAAAAACCTCCAACGATAATGTGTATTTGTCCCTTCATGGGCGGTACACCAGAAGTTATAGTTTTTTCAACCTCTGGAACTTTCTTCACCGGGGGTTTAACCGTTACCGTATCCTTAACAACCGGCTTTACAGGTACCGGTTTTACAATTTCCTTTTTTACAACTTTCGGTTTTTCGGTTTTTGGCTTCTTGATCAACAAGAAAAAAGCACCCAATCCAATTATTATAATTGCTGCAACTATTAGAAACAATACCAGCCCTTTATTGCCGTTTCCCTTTTTGTTTTCACTAACCGGTTCAGGCTTTTTTAGTTGTACTTTTTTTTCTTCCGTTTTCTCACTTATCGGAGCTGTAACCGCAGGCGGTACTATTACCTTTTTTTCCTGATTAGGTTTATCCCATGTTTCTTTAACTCCCTCTTTCTTGTTATCAAGAAATTCTTCCTTACTTTTATTTTCCGGTTTATCAACATCCAATACAAAAACCTTTTTTTCCGGTTCTTCAGCCGACTCTTCTTTTACTTCCGCTTCCGTATTTTCTGTCGCCTTTTCATCTTTAGGTACCGATTCCTTGTTCAACATATCGGCAAAGTCCTCAGCCTGCTGAAAGCGCAAAATTCCGTTGTCGTCCTTTTTAAAGGATCCTAGCTTATTAATATTGTACGTACCTGTCTCATCCAGCTGTTTTTTCAGTATGTCCACGTATTCAAACACCTGATCGGTAGCAGTGATCGCATCAATACCTTTTTTTTCGGCTATGTAATTCACCAATAAGCCATCATTGAAACTTAAAAAGTTATTAAATAATATACTTGCCCCATGCTCTTTTGAAACAATGAATGCTCCAAAGTTTGGGATGATAACTCTATTATTTTCTGAAATTAATTCTAGAATATATTTTTCCATTATGGTTTTTTATCGGTTTTCAAGGTTAATACAAGGAAAAATCGAACTAAAGATAATGAGTTTTTAAGAATTAAAGATAATTTACTGCAAAACTTTAGTCCCTGTAAAACAGGTCTTCAAAGAAAAGCCATAAAATGAGTTGCAAGAACCGAATCCGTCCATGCTTCCACTAACTATCTCAATACTTGACTTTTACTTCTTTACCGAACAGTATTAGCGTACACCCAACCAAGGCTGGAACAGCTTGATTTAAAAGCCATAATGTCGTTACTATCAACACAATATAAACATCGGACAATCCAAAATCCGAGAATACAAACAAAGCAACAGAACCCCTGACTCCTAAATCTGCAATAAAAAATGAGGGTGCTACGGTGATCAGCATAAAATAAACAGGAATCATCAGCAGTGACTCCAAGGTTATACTATATCCCAAATACCATAACAATAGCAACAACTGGAAATTATAGATCAAATATCGCAAAAAGCTATATCCAAATATCAAAGTAAGATTACTTATGGTCATTGACAATAGTTCCTCAACGGGTCGCTTTATTCTTTTTTGATAAAAGAATCGCTTTAACGCTTGTTTCAACCATTGTCTTTTTAATGTTACAACAAACATCACGGATACAATTACACCCAAAAACAAAATGTACATTCCTGATCTTAGCGAAAGATTTATTGAAAAATGCTCCCAGCTAAAAGCAAAACATAAAGCACCTATAACAAATATGATTATATTTTGAATAATACCGCCAATATAATTTAGTACTGTAGCCTTAGCCCACCATTTTTTAGACAAATGCATTATACGACCGACAGGTTCGCCAATTTTGGCCGGAGTGAATATACCGGACGCAAATCCTGCCAAAACCATATTTATGGATTGCCTGAACTGAAGCGTTAGCAATGACCTTAGTAACCATTGCCATTTTTTAGTTTCGAAGAAAATGTTCAAACACAGCAAGAACAATTGCGCTATGGCTAATATTGGCAACGAATTATAGGCCGACTCGGTAATTTCCGGCACAGAAAGATCCTCGCCATATTGAAGCAATCGATAGAATACATAAATAAAACTAGCTATAACAATAATAGCTCCCAGCCACTTTCCCTTTTCGAGCTGATTGCTCATTTAATAACATTGCGGTTGATAAGAGGAAGAATAAACATAGAAACAATACCAAGGACAACAATCATGGCGTTTATCGAACTCCATACAATAAGGGCAAATGCAGCACCCTGATTCTCCGATATACCATACATTTGCAGCGTGGCAATAACCATAAAGTGCCACGGCCCCATTCCTCCCTGAACAGGTGCCACCATACCCAAACTACCCAGTACAAAAGCAGCTAGTCCGGCCAATGGGGTAAGATGCGATGTAAATTCGAAGGCGAAAAAACATACATAGATCATTAAAAAATACATGGCCCAAATAAAAATGGTATGTATTATAAACAACCACTTATTTTTAATATCCCTGACTGCCAAAAATCCTTCGGCAAACTTGGCCCATAGTGCTTTTAATTTAAAATATGGCGATGTTTGCGAAAACCATTTCTTAAAAAACCGCAAAACCAAAACCATTGCCAGAATACCTACAAAGGTCCATATGGAAGTAAAAATGTCCGAGAACTTGCTAAAATCCGTATTCTTAAAAAGAAACTCGGTAACCACGCTAAACTGTAAGGACAAAACCAGTAACAAGCAAACGAATAGCATTATTACGTCCATAAGGCGCTCTACCACCACCGTGCCAATCAATCTCGATACCGAAACCTTTTCGTAACGACTTAGGACTCCACACCTTGAAATTTCGCCCATCCGCGGAATTAACAGATTGGCAAAATACCCAATCATTACAGCGAAAAAGGTGTTGGTGATCCGGGTCTTCTTTTCAACAGGCTCAATTAACATTTGCCACCTGATTGTTCGGCTAAAATGGCTTGCCAATCCAACCACCATCGATAACAACAGCCACCAATAATTAATTCCCTTTTTGAGCGTTGCCCGAATTTCATGCATATCGTAATTACGATAAACAAACCACATCAAAAACCCCCCAATTGATAAATAAATAAGGAATTTAAGAGTATTAAGTAATAATTTCTTCAATGCGCTATAATTATAACCGACCCTTTCAGTAATATTAAGGATAAATAGATTTAAAATTTTACCTTTGCCGCAGATTTTACGAGTGCAATTTTATAAAAGATTATTTGTTTGACCAAAACCTTTTAGCATTAGTTTATGGTTTAAACTAACAAATTAAATAAAAGATACTTGGCTGATAATAAATACAAACAGATGAAAAAGGTCAAAGCAAAAAAGCACCTTGGTCAGCATTTTTTGACTGACGAGAGCATCGCCAAAAAAATTGCCGACAGCCTGATCAATCACCGAACCAATGTATTGGAGATTGGGCCTGGAATGGGTGTATTAACGAAACACCTCATCCCCCAACAGGGAATTAACCTAAAAGTGGTAGAGGTGGACTCGGAATCCGTGTCGTTTCTTGAAAAAAATTACCCGGAATTACGTGACAAAATTATTGCGGGGGATTTCTTAAAAATGGACCTGAAAGAAATTACCTCGGAACCATTGAGTATAATCGGCAATTTTCCTTACAATATTTCAAGTCAAATATTTTTTAAGGTGTTAGACTTCAAGGAGCAGATACCTGAAGTTGTGGGGATGCTGCAGAAAGAAGTTGCTGAAAGACTAGCAGCCCCTCCGGGAAGCAGGACTTATGGGATATTAAGTGTTTTTTTACAGGCCTATTATACGGTTGAGTATTTATTTACCGTACCGGAACATGTGTTTGATCCTCCGCCTAAGGTAAAATCCGGCGTCATACGTTTGGTTCGTAACCAAACCCAAAAATTGGATTGCGACGAAAAGTTGTTTTTCAGGGTTGTAAAAACCGGATTTAATCAGCGCAGAAAGACCTTGAGCAATTCACTAAAGTCCATTCAATTCAATAGGGAGAAAGTGCCGGAAATGGAAATCTTCAGCAAACGCCCTGAACAATTGGGAGTTCAGGAATTTGTAGAACTCACTAAGTTTATTCAAGCCAACCTACAACAGCAATAAAATTCCAATTAACACCATATAACTCATGGCTAAGTTCAAGTTAACCCGAGAATACGTAGACGGAATAAGGGATAAAATAGAAATTAAGGAAGAAAAGAAAATCCTGGAAAACCTAAGCGAACTGCACCCTGCTGATATTGCTGATCTTTACAGGGAACTTGACCTTGAAGAGGCCAAATATTTGTATTTGCTTGCGGACGACGAAACTGCTGCAGACGTAATCACCGAGCTAGAGGAGGACGAACGTAAACGTTTCTTAGACTCCTTGCCTAGTGAAGTCATTGCAAAGCGCTTTATCGACAAAATGGATTCGGATGATGCCGCCGACGTTTTAGGTGAGATGGACGATGACCGACAGCAAGAGGTTTTGTCACATATGGATGACGTTAAATCGGCAGGCGACATTGTTGACTTACTAAACTATGACGAAAATACGGCCGGCGGTTTAATGGCCAAGGAATTTATCAAGGTAAAAGAATCGTGGAACATAACAACCTGTTTGCGGAGCATGCGCCGCCAGGGCGAAGAGGTTGACGAGGTTTATTATGTGTACGTGGTGGATAACGATGGTATTTTGAAAGGAACACTATCCTTAAAGAGGCTGCTACTCAGTCCGGTCAACAAAACGGTAAAAGATATTTATAACGATGATTTAATCTCGGTCAAAACCGATGTATCGGGGGAAGAGGTAAGTTCCATCATGGAAAAATACGATTTGGTTGCTCTTCCGGTGGTTGATGGCATTGGACGTTTAGTAGGAAGAATCACCATTGATGATGTGGTGGATTTTATCAGGGAAGAAGCCGAGAAAGATTACCAACTTGCCTCCGGTATTACCGATGACGTGGAAACGTCCGATAGTGTTTGGGTACATACCAGAGCAAGAATGCCCTGGCTTGTTATTGGATTGCTTGGCGGTATATTTTCATCATTGGTCATTGGCCGCTACGAAGGTCTTATACAAACTTTCCCCGCCTTATCCTTTTTTACGGTAGTCATTGCGGCTATGGGAGGAAATACCGGAATGCAATCGTCGGCAATTATTGTGCAGTCAATCGCGTCAGGTCACATAAGTCTGGAATCAACCTGGATAAAACTGTTAAAAGAAATCTCGATTGCATTGATCAACGCCGGCGTTCTTTCAGGTTTAATACTGCTATTTAACATTGTAATGGGCGCAGAAACAGCATTGACCTACACGGTTTCAATTGCCATGTTTTCGGTTATTGTGTCAGCATCACTTTTTGGAACATTTATTCCTTTACTGATGAAAAAAATGAATATAGATCCTGCCGTTGCTACGGGCCCTTTCGTAACCACATTGAACGATATCATCGGAATGCTTATATACTTTACCATTGGTGCTATTTGTTATAGCACATTTTTATAAAAAAAAGAGGATGTACCAAAAGAACATCCTCTTTAATAACCAACACCTGTACTAATTGATATCGATTTGTTTCTAACATACCGCAACATTTCGCTAGCCTCATTTTACTGCTTCAGAAATCTTTCGGCATAAAACCATGCTGCATTAATTGTTTGAGCTGGTTTTATTTTTTATTAAATCTACCACCTAATGAAATTTCTTTTACATTTCCATCCTCGTCGGTTACCGTTGCTTTGTTATCGCATGTGTCGCTGCTTCCGTAATCTAACCAAACTGTTTTAGAAACATCATCTTTAACCCTAACAATCTCTACGTTACCCGAAAGCGGAAAACGACACACTCTTTCGCGGTAAACCGGAACAGTAATTTCGCGGGTAACGGAATAACCTTCCGAACTTGTACCGGAAGAACCTCCGGTAATCAAAAATGCATCGTCCCATACGTTTCTGGTATCATCGCCGGCTATCATAGTTCTTGTTCTGTCCACAGTCCTGGTCCAGGTAATTCCTTCGGTAGTTTCGATAGTGATGTTTATAACGGTAGAGAAATACCATTTATCGTCGTCGTTTTTTCCTTCGTTAGTGTACACTTTAGAACCACTAATTCCATTATCATTCACATAAAAGTCTTCAAACTCAACTGTTCTGGTCGCACCTTCTACCCAGTGGCGATTGGTAACGGTAACAATTACTTTCCCTCTTTTCATTCTGCCGAAACGGTCTTCGCAATTCTCTTCCCCAAAGTCAAAAGTTACTACTTTAGGGTATCTGGCATCCTCGGGGCGGTCAACATAAACCGTAGGACAACCTTGAGGCTCATCATCCTCCAGGGCACTTTTAAGTTCGCTTACCGCGGCCAATTCACTTTCTTGCGACAGGTAAACATCAATTTCGTCAAATATACTTTCCTCCAAATCTTCGATAGAAACAGATTGTTCAACCACGTCTGTATCTACATCGTCAGAATCCATGACAGCCGAATCATTCTTATCACATGCATTAAACATGAACAATCCTGCCATTAGCATTCCGCTTAAAATTAAATTTTTTGTTTTCATAATTTCCAGTTTTAATTTTTTTATCAACTTGCTTGTTTAATCCTGAACATGCTCTTTTTTGTTCTTCGTGTTCTTGGATAGATAAACTCACAAAAGGTTTAACGGAGTGGCAATTTTTTTTGATATTTTTTTAAAATATCCTCTATCCAACTACACTACTGATTGTTACATGTTTCTTCAATAAAGCAAAAATTACATACCTCTGCATTTATCAAGCAAGATTGATATCCTCTTAGCATAACAATTAAACCTGTAGGAGTTGAATATCAGGATAATTGCCTAACTTTATACTATGGTGGTATTTATACGAAAACAATGTATTATGTGCGCTAAACGACAGTATGACTAAAAAAAAGATGAAAGGTGAATTTCATCAATGACTATGAAGGTATTGGAGGGCACGAGCATTTCAGAGGTGATTTGACATTAATGTATTTTATACGTGTAGATCCGCCCACTGGCAAAATTGTTCATTTGCAGATGAAGCCCATGCAGATTAAACACCTGAAATTAAGTTAGGTATCAAGAACCGATGCATTATGGCTAAGTAACTCCTTATACAGGGAAGGTGAAAAGTTTGGAACCCGGGTACAATTAAACAAGGATAATACCTTAAGGCTGCAACTAATTTAGTTGATGAAAAATGTTGGTCTTTCTAAAATTGTAAATGTTAAGCTATGGATATCGTTGATTTGTCAGATAAAACCAGAGGGGACTATTTCACTTGCTTAGAAGAGTGGTCGGATGAGATGAAAGATGGTATTTGTCGCAAAGAATGCTGGTACAATACTATGGCGAAAAAAGGTTTGAGGGTGAAACTGGCCCGTAATGATGCAGGCATAATCGCCGGTATGATTCACTATGCCCCGATTGAACATTCCTGGATTGAAGGAGAAAATCTCTATTTTGTTTATTGCATCTGGGTACATGGGCACAAAAGGGGGCGTGGAGATTTAAGGAAGCGTGGAGTGGGCAAGGCGTTATTACGTGCAGCGGAAGAAGATGTAAAAAACCTCAAAGCTAAGGGATTGGTTGTTTGGGGATTAATATTACCATTTTTTATGCGTGCAGGATGGTTTAAAAAGCATGGGTACAAAAAGGCAGACAGAAAAGGCATCAGTGTGTTGTTGTGGAAAACGTTCACCGAGAATGCATCTCCTCCCCAATGGATCAGAGCGAAAAAGAAACCGAAACCAATCCCGGGCAAGGTAGTAGTTACAGCACTGTCAAATGGCTGGTGCTCCGGAATTAATGGCATGATAGAGCGTGCAAAACAAATCTCCGGTGAATTTGGGGATCAGGTAATCTTCCGCGAAATCGATATGAATAGCCGGGCAGCTGTACGGGAATGGGGTCTTTCGGATGGATTATTTATCGACGACAGGAATATTTACAAAGGGCCGCCACTGTCATCTGAAAAAATCAGGAAAATTATTAGTAGGAAGGTGAAGAAACTGAAATAGATAAAAAGAAAAGCTGTCCATTTAGTTGAACAGCCCCGCCTCTTTGCGTATTTATTTCGTTATTTTATTTCAACCCACCCTTAACAAAAGTGTCCCAGATATTGGCGGCAAAGAATTTCCCGAACGATGAAACCGAACCTATACCGGATTTTCCTTTTTCTACGTTGACCGGACGCATGGTGGTTAATTGTTTTACAAAATCTGCCATTTCAATTTTCAACTTTCCCTTACCTAGGACTTTTCCGGAATTATCCTTCCCATTATAAATAGTGATAAATAAGGTGGTAGTGTCAAGCCACACATCAACGCTATCGTTATTCTCAATTTCTTTATAACCAGAAAAATAATAGGTTTTACCTTCTTTACTTTTTAGTATAGCATTATATATCATTTTCTTTTTTTCGGAGCTTGATGGATCTGCTACGAACAGGTTAAATTCGCCCCGATAGGCCATCAGTGGATATGCGGATAGCTTGGGTGCTTCCATGGTGCCCAGCATTCCTGCCAGGTGATCCGGATCCGACAAAAAGGATTCCACATCTTCCGAACGAATTGTGAGTGTAAATTCAAAGGTCGAGTCTTGTTGTTTTCCAAGTTTGAAAGCCTCTTCATAATCCTCTTTTTCGTCCAGAGAGAAGTATCCTTTCATAGTTTCCGTAAATTGAACGCCTTGTTTTATTGGCATATTTGCTTTTACTTCCAACATCTCAAACCCATAAGGTATTTGCCTGTTCATATCATGTGCAATCAACTTACAATTTCGTTCTGCCATGCCGCTAATCGTCAATAACGGATTAGTGCCAACCGGCCGGGGAAGTATTGCCCCATCCATCACAAACAGACCGGGATGCAGGGTATTGCCCGATTTCCCCTTAAATACCTGTCCCTTGTGATCTACAACGCCCGATGAAGCATCATCGCCCATGATGCACCCCCCTAACGGATGAACGGTAACCAGGTCGTAATTCATCAGCTTGGTCCAGCTTGGGTTTTTAATATAATTTCCGCCCAGCGCCTTAGTCGCTTCTTTTAATTTATTACTTACCTTTTTAAATATCTCATCTTTACCAACACCCTTCCAATTGATTTTCAGATGGTCGTTTTTCAATTCCATTTCCCCATCCCCGCTATCATGCGTCATTACCAGATAAACTTGCGTATGGTTAATGGCTCCTCTATAGGCACCCCCAATCCAACTAAGAAACTCACGCCATTTTTCCTTTATATAGTCCGTAAATCCCCTGTCCGTATCTCGCCCGACAAGTCGCGACAAACTGGTAAGTGCCGGAATCATAATGGATTTGATGGGTGCAGGAACGGTACCTTCTTCCAAGGTCATGCCTTCTTCCAATTCTTCTTTGTTTCGTATATCTATGACACTGGTAATGCATGGGCCAACCTTGAAAATCTTTTTATCGCCGCCCTCGTTACACTCAGGTTTATTGTTGCCCGTTTTTTCACCCAGGCCAATCCCATTAATTTTAACATCGTTATTATATCCGAATCCCAACACATCACCATTACCGCTAAAACGCTTGCCCAGCATATCCGAAACATCCAGCCCTTTTTCGGCTGACCTAAATAATATTTCGGTACTACCCAAAGATCCTGCACAAACAAAAACGCTATCAGCTGAAATTACCAAAGGAGGCGCATCAAACTTCTCTCGTCCTGTGTTATACAGATTGCAATAAACCAGCCATTTGTTTTCGTTCCGTTCGATGTGGGAAACCCCGATTTCTGTAAAAATTTGTGCTCCATGATTTACCGCATCCGGCAGGTAATTCATGGCTGTCGTGTTCTTTGCCCCATGATTACAACCCGTAACGCAATCGCCACAATTGATGCATTTGCATTGTTTTATTCCAACATGGTTTACTTTGTTTTCGAAGGTTACATTGATGTCCAGTAATCGGAAGTTCTCTTGCATAGCTGCTGCCGATTTACGCATCCCTTCGGTTTTGGCCAAAACAGGATAACCGTTTTTTCCTTCGGGATAAGGAACAGGCTTTAACATATCCCAAGCCACGGCAATGCCTTCCTTCAATGTATCCATATTGTTTCGTATGGCGATGGGCCACAGGGAATCATCAAACACGCGCTCTTCCGCCTCGATAGAAACGTTGGCATTCACCAGCGAGGTACCTCCAAGTCCGCATCCTTTAAATACGCTGATATCTTTACCGATGACAAACTCGTACAAACCATTATTGTCGCCAATATCTGTCTTACCCTTGTTTATCTGCATTTCTTTGCCTGCTTCCAACAGTTTATCCGGAAATTCTCCGGGAAGAAATTCTTTTCCTTTTTCCAGCAGACATACTTTTTTGTTCAATCGCGACATTCTTGAAGCAGCTATACTGCCGCCATAACCGGAACCTATTACTATTACTTCGTATTCCGATTTTAATTCTGTGATGGGTTTCGATAATCTGTTCATGGCCTAAAGTTTATTTCTATTGGTTTGTCTTCTAATAAATTGTATTGGATTTCATCACCCTCGAATTTTGGTTTTTCTACGGTACCTACATTTTTCCAATTGGTAACAATATTCTTAAGGCCTATTGGATAAATGGTGAGTTTGTCTTTGGCAAGATGTATTCTCAGGAAATTTTTGAATCCTTCGTGCCGGTATGAGGATGATCCCTCATTGGCATGATTCTTTAAGACAAGAATACTGAAAGAAAGATAAATGCCAAAGATAATACCCACGCTTAATCCACCTAAAAACATCATTTCCACTCCAAACAATAAAGCCTGGTAACTTTGGTTTATATCCAGATGAAGAATATTAAGGTTCCATATTGAAAACACCCAAATCCAGCAATAAAGATTGGTAATTTGCGCTGTGGCATGAAAAAAACCTCCTAGAAGTAGGTTCCACTTTTTTAAACCTAGTGAAACATCAGTAAAAAAGAGTATTCCAAGGAATAATACCGCATTTAATAAAAATACTGAAGGACTATGCTGTACGGTTTTCCATATAATACTCAAATAATTGTCGATATTACTGATAGAAAATGCAAGCTCAGCTACGGTTTCCATAAAAGTAGTGCCTGTTGAACTAACATTGTTACTCTGAATAATCCACGAAGTTAAAATATGAATAGCAGCTAAAAACAGACAAAAACTCCAGTTGTAGAAAGGGAATAACAGGTTCCGCCATGAAAGATTCTTTGATTGTTTAAAACTGGGAAATGTACATTTCAGTTCGGCTTTTGATTCATTGGGGAAACTAAACTTGTCCTTTAAGAAATGGGTAGGATGCATAAACGCCCCGCCACCACCAGCTGTAATCAACTGGGATATTTTTCCGTCTACATCCTTTTTCTCATATCTTGAATAGTGATGCAAATCCCCGGTCAATATAACTTCGATATGAAAATGGGCGTTTTGTTTTTCACCTTCTTTCCGAAGGCTTTCGATAAAGAAGTTCAACCTCTCTTCATCATCAAATTTACCGGATGTAGAGCCATAGACCCAGGTTGGTTGTGCCGTGCACAGAATTATTTTATCTCCTGATTGAAAACACCTTCCGGCCACCTCTTTAAAGTAACTCAGTTGGGGTTCGTCAATATCGCCCATCAATTGAATATCGATACCTAATAGCCAGTACCGGTGCGGTAGTTGAAGTGCAAAATAGCTTCTTTTTTGTTGGGTAAGCCAGTTGCCCAGTGCGCGCCCTTGACAGAACAAACGCATAAAATTGGTTAACCCGTCGTACCAATCGTGGTTGCCGGGGATGACAAAAAGTTTTGGCTTCAATTCTTTGGCCTGTTTTTCCTCATCGATCCATGGGAATGCAGCATTGTACGGACCTTGAAGCCTGTTTTTATATTCATGGATTTCGGGTGTAGGATAAACTTCGTCACCCCCCATCACCAGAATATCGCCACGAGGTAAATTCTTATTATTTACTTGTATTTCATCTTGAGCCATCAGGTGGGCCATGGTATAAGTAGGGTTGAATCCGTCGCCTAAATCGGAAATATAATCGATCCAAAGCTCTTCCTTATCAGACAAATCAAAGGGTTGGTCCTGCCTGGCAAAGGCCTGCATCTCCCTTTTGTCGGAATAGCTTCCAAAAACTACAGACACCACGGCTTTTACGCCGGTACTCATAAGTTGGGCCACATCAAACCACCCCACCATTGGTTTTCTTTCAAATTTCATAGTTCATCAGTTTTAATCCCATGCGATATTTTAATCCGATACCTCCCGATTTTCCGTCCTGCCTTCGGATATTTGTGCTATACCAGGAATCTGCTCTTTCCTTTATGTCCTGATATAACCTGCCTTCCATTCTATCTTCGTTTTCATCTGCTTTTGCAATTGAAACATCAACATACTTAAATTCCAACCCTAGTAGCCAATCAACAACCGAACCCAGTTTCCAGCTTGCGGTCAACATGTATTTGTCATTTTTGTGGACAAAGGAACACGTAAGTTCCAATAATTTTTCACCTTCTACTTTTACGCTTTTTACCAAATGATTAAAGCAAGGCACCTCCTTGCCCAAAACCTCAAAACTTACGCTTGAATATATTTTTAGGATGTCTCCATCGTTTTGAGCGGACAGGACCATGTATGTATAAAAGCTGACTTTACTTTCATCTTTATTGTTTGAAATGGTACCATGAAATTGATTGCGCATATTCAACCTAACTCCCGGATTCTTCATTTTAGTAGCGTCCTTATCCATCGGCAGTCCATCGGATGGTAAAGACTTCAAACTGGTTTTTGCATCCACATAGCCCATGTTGATCAGCGAACGGGCATCAATTTTATTAAAAAACAGATCCGGATCGAGCGGTAGCGGGAATTCCGGTTTAATAACAAAAAGCTTTACGGGCGTTTTCTGCCCGGATTCAGAATGACCTTGTTCTATCTGTTTATTGATCATATCTATTCTGGCGTACTCTTCCAACAAACCGCCATTGGCGCTCATTTCAATCATATGCACATATTGGTTAAGTGCTCCGGGCAAGTATGTTTCCGTATTGCCAATAGCCCAGACCAGCCATAGTTCGTCTGCACCCCGGTTCACTGCTTCCATTAAATTGGCATCTTTGATCCACACCGCATCAGAGTACCATTGTTCTTTAATTTGTATTCCCGGCATCACTATGGGCAGCGAAACACCGGCCACTAAATGATCCTCCCAAGCTTGATTATTTGGAATGGCCTCAATGGTTTTTTCAGAGAAGTTACATACATTAAAGGTGATATCGCCTTGGTTAAAACCATTGATTTTTTCAATGTTGATACCCAGGGCAGGGAATATTTTATTTCTGATTCCATCCGCGTCGGCATAACCCATCATATTTAAGGGTTTAAAATAATTCTTCAACGGTCGCATCGACATAAAATTTTTCATCTTCAGCTTACGCCATCGCTCTGCAATCTCGTGTGGGTTGCGTCCTGACGCCAGCATGCCCGCATTAAAAATCCCCCCTGATGTGCCATCCACATGATTAAACGAAACTCCTTGCTCATCCAACGCGATAAGAACGCCGGCTTGATAAGCCAAACGCATACCTCCACCAGCCAATATGAGTGACTTTTTGTTTTCCTGCGCGTTACTTTTAATCAGCATTTTTATATCTTATTTTAAACGTATAAATAAAAATCAATATCCAACCGGTTAACTCATGAAACATAAAAAACTGCATTAAACCGTTTGGCGTCCCTTCTACTATCCATGACATTACTCTTGCCAAAATTCCTGAGCCCATAATCACAAGGAACAGAATGTTAAATGATTTCTTAGTAAATATCATTCTTGTATAGAGTATGGAGAATAGACCAAACCCAAACTCCAGTGCCCGTAAAAAACGATATTGACTGAATAAATTTATGTATCCATAGTCTGCAAGAGTTTGGGGATCCAGATCAAACAGAAGGTTAAAGTCAAAGTAAGGATTGATAAAAGCACCCCAAAATCCCGCAATAAGCAGGAGTACCACGTAGGGATAATAAAAGGAGTAGCTCAATATTTTCATGTACCTGTTATTTATCAAACCTTAATCACTTATTCAAGGGAGGTTGCAAATTTCATGTTGCTAATTCTCCAACTCTTTTAAATAATATAAAAAGAGTAGACCGGAGAATAAATCAAACAACGCCACTCCTGCTGCAATGGGTGCAAATATTCCGTTTAAAATCCCCACACCTACTGCAACAAATGCACCGAGTTTTTGCAAAGCACACCACAGAATGGCAGGTTTTTGCGGGTACGGGCTATAAATGGCATGTATCATCAAGCCGCCAAACAGGGTCATAAACATGCCAACAATGGCAAAAAAATGCGACGACGCTTCTGTAATTTCTCCTTGAATGATGTTTAGAACAGTTTGGGGCGATAACATTTGCACCAAACCGGAAAGTATGGTGGCAATGGAAATTATGATAACGACAAGGTTTAAATATCTACGCATGTGTTTTAATTTATTTTCATTGATCATATTGCCTGTGCTTTATTTCTATCGCTCTTTTAGAATGATCTAAATAATTGCACCGGCCACGCCTGTTTCATGGGCTTGTTTTAATTTAATGTCTGTTCGGAAAAAGTAAATCGCCATGGTGACCCACTGTAAAGTCCAAATGCTTACCCTAATTCTATTGAGATTCATCCATTGATTTAAAACTATTTTAAGCCGCACCGGATCATCAACTCCTGCTGCCATCTCTTGGTTGTATTCAAAAATAAAATAGATGGTGAGGAGTGTGGCCAGAATCACCAATGTTAAAACAATGATGGGATACCATTTCAGGCTTGTTTTCCATTCTCCAAAAATAAATATGGCACAGCACAGCATCATCAGCATGGTCATGTACGTAAAAAAATCGGTGGCGGCCTGCACCTGCGGAACAAACTGCATATAGTAATTGTCCGGGGTTAATTCCGGTGCAGCAGGAAATGAGAATAAGACCAACGACCAGCCGGTCCCAAAATACATGGAAACACAGGCAAATAATACCACTTTGTTTAATGTCAGTAACTTTTTCATACGCTTGAAATTAGATAAGAGACTGATAAATAATAGTCGCCAAACACGAATGCTCAGAATTTTTTCTTATTAAATCCCTCCATGGAGGAATGTATACTTTAATGTATTGAACGCACAATAATCATAAGGTTGCATCCGTAAAAATAGGAAAGCACTGATATCCCAGGCAGCTTATAATTAACTTCCTACTGTCGATACAGCAGACGTTGTGCTATATAATTACAGTTGTGCTCTCCCCAGTTATTGACCCACTGCCGGTTATATCTTGAAATTATTATAATCCATTGACGGCGGTTCTAGCCAATCCTCGCTTAGCCCGAGATGGAAAATGCTTTCGAGTCCCTCGGGCATGCTTTTGGGAGGTTCATCATAAGTCATAAACCAGCAATCGAAATGATCATCGAGTATGCCGTTGGCCTGAGGCATAAACATGGTAAAAAACGGATCAGGATTAACATCAATATTCCGCAGGAACGACACCTTAGGATGGTCGCCAATAAACAGGTTGGCCTTTGCTTTGCCAAATAGGTTTACGCCTGCCTTTGAATTAAAATAAATGTAAGAAGCCATCAACATATTTCTGAAACGGCAATAATTGACGGTGCCCACTTTCAGCTTTAACGAGGATGACCTGGGACGGATAATCTCAATGCGAAAGGCAAAGTGTCCATCCTTTTCGTACTGACTGCTGACCATGTGGTCATCTATCTTAAAATCGAGATTGGCTTTGTGTTTGGGCATCCCCCAGATTCCTTTGCCACCTTTTACCGATATTTCGGAGCTAACAGGTAAGTCCAATATATACTGCCCCGTGCCATAGGTTTTCATCATCATGGCATTAAGGATGGGCGGAGCTGGTTTTTTACCATGCGTGCATCCAATGGCAATGCTGTACTCGATATACTTACCGATACTGGTATCCAAATAATTGATTACAGTTATCAGGAGCGCCGCTCTTCCGTTGGGCAACTTTAGGGCATGAATTTCATTTCCGGGCAGCAAGGCATTAGCCTTTTCCCAATCACAGGAAAACCCGGCCATCAGTGCAGGAGAATTTTTTGCACTCACCGGCAACTTATATGGGATATCGTCCACCAGGGCATATCGCCCTTCGTATCGCTTTATTCGTTTTGGTACTGCCATAGTTAATTTTTATTTAGTTCCTCAATCATAAGCGGAAAAACTTCCGCGGGGGCATCCTTGCCCCAAAAAACATCCAAATGGCTATACTTATCAAGTATGTACAGCTTGTGATATCCGGGATGTATTTTTTCCAGATATTTAAAAGTATTTCTTTGGCTGTCGGGCAAAAAACAAAGGTTTTGCTTTCCCCCAAAGAGTATTATCCTTGCGTCGCTTTTTATGGGCTCGTCCACGTAGGTAGTTTGCTTTTTAGCCGGATCTACCGACATGAGTGCGCCTTTGTGAATACACATTTTAATATGTTCAAAAAATGAAACGGGTACCTCGGCAAACTCATGCTGAATCCAGTCCATCGTTTTTTCATCCAGATTCTCAAGTCGCCACAAGGCAGGAAACCCGGCACCATAGGTAAAGCTCACAAACTTGCCCACCGGTGTATCTCTTTCCCAATGTGTGGCAGAAACCATGAAACGGAGAATTTTTGATTTAAAATCAGGCGCATGAAGTCCCCAGGCAGGGTTAAGATATTTGTAAAAAAGCTTTATAAACGGCAGCAAATAATTAATCTTGAAAATGGAAAATTTAGGGACAACAGGATGAAGTGAAACGGCATTGCTTATGATGGTTTTCACCTGTGGAACCAGACCCAGGGCCACCGATATCATAAAGCTGGTGCTTCCCTGACAATGAATAATGGCCTTCATTTCCTGCCTGCCCGTTAATTCCATAATCTTTTGAACTGCCGCGGGGTGATCATTCAGCGCTGCCTGATCCAAATCCCATTGGTTCGGCTGTAAGTCGATACTCGCTCGCCAATTTTCGAGCCACACATCATAGCCCTCCCGGGCCAATTGAGTAACAAGATTATCTTTGATAGGAGGATTAAAGATATCGGCACGCACACCCGCACCATGCACCAAAAGTACCGGACCTCGGGAGATATTGTTATGAATAAGGTGTTTTAAATTGCACTTTACCCCATCGTAAGCATCGAACTCTATTGTTTCAAAATGATGATCCATTGGTTATAATCTCATTAAATTGCATGAACAGTCAGCAACATAACCGTTAATGTACACGCATGATGTTGGCACACGTTATAAGCATTAACTGCTAAAGATTAAATCATCTGGGGTTTATAGGAAATGTCAGGCTCCTTCGTTTCGTAACATTCGTCACTTGAAAGAAGCAAGGAACATCCCTAAAACGAGTCTAAAACTCAACAATTTGCTGAATATAATGATTAATTGAATGAATGTCAATGATTGTATTTCGTACGTATTAAAATAATTGACCAATCAATGAAAGTTGCATATATCATCAACCAAAGAGAAATACCAAACCTTACCTATACCGGCATGTTATGTTGTCCGCAAGTTAGTTGCAAAACTTTAAATGATGAATTAGGCTCTTTTCTTTAATGGTTCATCACTTACTCAAATTTCATCCATAGAAACAAGCTATTTATGTCTATGTAAATTATGTTTACGTAATACCGTGTTGACAGATGGAATCAAACGTTGTAACTTACCATATATGGTATCCATTTATTCAGATATCATTTGTCGACCCAACTTGGTCATACGGAATGACCTAAAGCATATTACTTTTCAACTATATATGACATAACTACCTACAAATAAAACTGTAAGTGGTATAATTATTTAAGCGATCCTACAGACAAGCTTAACAAACTCACATTTACTAACTTAAAATTTAAAAGTCATGCGATTTATTTTAAGAGGAAACCTTTACGGATTGCTTTGCCGCGAAAACAGAATTCCGGTAAAGAACACTATTGTACGACTTTATCGCTACAATAACCAAGATGCAGTGGTTGCAGCTACCAATGCGCTTCCCAAGGAATTATTTCAAATTTACTCCAAAGCTGAGGTGAGCGAAAAATCGAATGATTTGCTAGCCGAAACCAAAACCGATGAAAATGGCATGTACACATTCGATCTGGATGGGAACAAACTCAAGTATGATGGGGGACCTGTTGAAATTATACTTTACTACCCCGATGTTCCTGATTATGGCCAAGCCAACCAGAAGCCTCATAAGAACTTTAAAGAATTTGGTGTCCGTCTCAACATTTTCCAGCCCGGCTGGAGACAAACCAACGACAATAACTTGTACGCCACCTTTAATTATATTATCAGCACTAAAAACTGGTGCTACATTTTGTCTCTACATGACTTATGGTTTATATTCGGACAACTCACCGTTTGCCAAACCAACACTCCCATTCCCGGCGTTACGGTAACCGCAATGGACGATGATGTGATAAGCGATGATGAACTGGGAAGTGCGGTCACCAACTCAAACGGTCAGTTTATTATTGTTTATACTTCAAAAGAATTTAAAAAAACTTTCCTTTCTCCATTGATCAATGTAGAAACACCATTGTTCCCATGGGGCAACGGTCCAGATGTATATTTCAAATATGCGACCTCTGCAGGAGAGTTTCACAAGGAGCCCTCATCGAGGGGCAGGATGAAAGATAGGGAAAACGTTGGCAATTGTTTCTGTGTAAATCTGTGTTTGGAAGAAGGGCCGCTTGATCCTCCTGAAACTGACGTAATTCCCGGTTTTTTCAAGATTGGACAAAACAGGGCATACCATATCCTGAATAACATTGACTCTACTACAGGCAGAACCATGGGTAAAGCAGTCGCAGGATGGAACGACCTTGCGTTTTTTTCTAACCTGAGTTTACTGGGCAGTTTAAACAAAAAAATCAACAGCAAACCGCTTGAATATAAATTCCAATATGAAGAATGGAATGCTCCGGGTGGCGCTGTGGTAACCCCATGGACTGATATTATGAAGCCCGACATCGCCAATACGGTAATTGGTTACACACAAGAACTTACCGGCGACATATTTAACCCCATAAAAATCACCGATTACGCGATACACCCTCATCCAGGTGAGATGGAGGTATTTTTTGATGCTTCTGACACTTGGGTTAAGGTACCTCAGCTGAGTAACTTTGTGGTAAATACGAACGGGTTGCTGATTAACCTGATTTCTTCGAAACTAATGAGCGGGACAGTGAATATGGCGGGTCTTGTTCCGGGCAATAATGCGGCAAGCGTACAACCTTTGCAAAAGAATCGCTACTTCAAATTGCGCATGATTAAACGGGAAGAAGGAAATGCAGCCACGGAAACCATTGCGGGCACTTCCAAAGAGATCGCCCTGTTTAACTTGTTATACTCAGGAGTTCCACAGCGCGGATCGTGGTTGCCAGGCACTTCAACAGAACGAGGTGTAGCCTGTTTGGACATTAAAGAAATGACCGGTAGCGGATGTGTTAAAATAACAAATTCATTAACTGTTAAATACACTGCCGCTAATCCAAACCTTGGAAATGTGAGAGTTACTATGTCAGGTCCCGGTGGCCCGCACGTATTCCCGGCAATAGCACACGATACAGCCGGAGAAGAAGCACACGGGGAAGTGGCTTACAGCGGAAGTGTAGCAGCATTACCCAATTGTGCATACATAGTATATGTACATGCCGATCTGAAACTTACAAATGGAGAATGGACACACCATGACATTTGGGATCATATGGCGTTCTGTAAATAGGAGATTTAACCCGCAATATTATAGGCTAGAAATTAGAGGTTAATCGTTAAAGGTTAACCTCTATTGCTTTTCATAACCCCAGGTTTGTTATTCGGAAATGGCCAATCTGCCCCCAAGGGTGACGAAAGTTTAGAATTTCGATGATGGCCATGTGCTTTTTTCCATCAATTATTTTTGTTGGGTTTCGTGTGGTAAGGTATCGTGAAATTAAATGTTGAGCCAATGCCTTCTTCACTTTCTACCCAAATTTTGCCGCCAAGCATTTCCACATAGGCTTTGCTAATCGATAATCCTAAACCTGCGCCTTGTCGAGCCACATTATTGGATATATCAGTTTGAATAAAACGGTCAAATATGGCTTGACACCAGTCTTTGGGGATCCCGATACCGGTATCTTTTACATAAAATTGTATTTGCTTTAGCGAACCCGTCAATTTATACCCAAATTCTATTGAGCCTGCAGATGTAAATTTAATGGCATTTTTAACGAGGTTGGTAAGAATGGCAAATATTTTTTCTCTATCGGTTGTAATGAAGGCATCTATTGTCGGCAAACTGGTTTTTAACGAAAACTCTATTTTTTTGGCTTCAACCTCTGGTTTAAAAAAAGTATAAATATATTCGCACTGCTCGTTGATATTCGTTTCTTTGATATCATATTTCATAAGTCCAGCCTCAATTTTTGAAATATCAATGATATCGTTGATGATACTTAGCATACGGACGCCACTTTGCTCAATTATACGGATGTACTCTTGCTGTTTATGTACAGTCAACTTCTGCGTTCTGAGTATTTCAGCAAAGCCAAGAATACCGTTCATTGGGGTTCTGATTTCGTGACTCATATTGGCAAGAAAAGCTGATTTTAACCTTTCGTTTTCTTCCGCTTGGAGCAATTCTTTTTCTGTCTGTTTTAGTTTGGTAAGGTCAATGTCGATGCAGAACAATTCTTGTTTCCGTCCGGGTATATTAATGATAGAGTGGTTTGAAAAAACCGATACACGTGAGCCGTCCTTTCTTAACAGTGACAATTCGGCCGCAGGAATGGGTTGTCCTGACACGGCCATCTCCTTTATCGCCTTATTTACAAAATCTTTCAATTCGGGCGGTATAATTAAATCCACCACATTCTTGCCAATCGCCTCTTGGGCACTGTATCCATATAATTTCTCAGATGCTCGATTCCAGTATTGTGTTGTGCCATCAGGGCCGTACCCTTGCACGGATATGTTTTCTATATCTTGCAATAAACACCGGAATCGTGCCTCGCTTTGCCTTAAAGCCTCTTCCATCCTATTGCGTTTGGCTATATCTTTTTGATATAAAGACTTTAAGGCATTATTCTCTCGCTTCAATGCCTGTAACTCTTTAATTAGTTCTGGATCGCTTTTATCTAATTCAATCATGATATCTGCTATTTAATACCGATATTATTTATGGGTTTGGTTAATGAATTGGCACTTGTTCCTGTTACCTATTAAGTTGGATATGGTTTTTATCTCTCATATAATACGTTCACTTAACTTTATAAAACAACTTATACAAAGGATAACAAATCTTTTTATAATTCCTTTTTAGGGAATTGTCATAAGTTATTCTTTGTTGCTTAATTAAAATTCAAGTTTTTGATGGGTTTTAATATATTGAAATTAGAATAAATCCCCAAGTAATACGATAGCTATATATAGCTGATTACTGTGTTATTATGCAACATTTTTTACGGCATCTTTGTCGCGTTAAGCACCTCATTATTTTTTGGCAGGTTTTATCGCATACCGATTACTTCCATATACTGTCTCTGTCTTTAATCGGCTGCTTTGTTTTGATATATGACACTATTCCGTTGACATAACCCCATTTTCGTTCTTTTAACTTGTATAGATGAATGTTAAACCGAATTCTGTCATTAGGAATTTTAAAAATTCAATTGCCAGCGGGCATAAGTCATCTCCGTTGCTAGCGGGATTGAAAATCGTAGATTGCCGTATTTAACCCTCAATATGTATTAAAAAATCTGTGACACACTGAAATTGCTTCAAAACAATACACTTCGTTACCTCACTTCATGGCACCAAAACGATGCTATGCCTTATTTCAGTAAAATCCTGTTTTATTGATCCTAACAGATCTACAACAAAGTTCTATGCATAATCCGGGATTAAGTATTGCATATATTTTGTTATTCGAATTGGAATTTTTAGATAAAGTCTATTGGCCTGTTTGGGTTAAGCAAAAAAAAAAGAAGGCCAACACGACCTTCCTTTTTTTTGCCCATAAGAGAGCTATTCTAATATTGTTTTGTTTCCACTAAACTAAACCAGATAAATAATTATTTACATTTTCCGCCGCCTCTTTACCTTTTTGGATGGCTGTAACCACCAAGCTGGCACCGTTGTGCGAATCGCCCGCCGCAAATACCTTATCAACGCTTGTTTGATAATTGTTATTTATTTTCAAGTTACCTCTTTGATCGGTTTCAATAGCCAATTCTTCCACTACACCTCTGTGTATGGCATGCACAAACCCCATGGATAGGAATACCAGGTCCACATCGATGATTTGTTCCGATCCGGCCACTTCGTTCATTTTCCAGGCCCCTTTCTCATCCTTGGTCCATTCTACCTCCACGAGCTCCACTTTTTTAAGGCTACCGTTTGAACCGATAAACTTTTTGGTTGACAAGCTCCATTTACGCTCACAACCTTCTTCGTGCGAAGTGGATGTTTTAAGCGTTGTAGGCCAGTAAGGCCATGGATTTCCTGCAGCCCTTTCCTCCGGTGGTTTAGGCAGAATCTCGATTTGGGTTACACTCCTGGCCTTTTGGCGGTTCGAAGTTCCTACACAATCGGAACCTGTATCACCGCCTCCAATCACCAATACATTCTTACCCTTGGCATCAATACGGTCTTTAACTGCAACTTTCGCACCCCGGTTTACCCTATTTTGTTGTGTAAGAAAATCCATCGCAAAATGAACCCCTTTTAATTCTCGCCCTTCAACAGGTAAATCACGTGGTTGCATAGCTCCAATAGCCAGTACTACCGCATCAAAATCGTTCAATAACTTCGAACATTTCACATCAAAACCAACATATTGATTGGTTTTAAACTTGATCCCTTCCTGCTGAAACAATTCGAGACGACGATCAATAATTTTTTTGTTCAGCTTAAAGTCAGGGATACCGAAGCGTAACAGGCCACCAATGGCTTCGTCCTTCTCGAATACAGTTACCGTATGTCCCATTTGGTTTAACACATCGGCTGTAGACAAGCCTGCAGGTCCCGAACCAATTACCGCCACTTTTTTTCCGGTGCGCACCTTAGGGATACGAGGCAGAATATAACCTTCTGCAAATGCTTTTTCAACTACCGAAGCTTCGTTTTCGCGGATAGTTACCGATTCCTTGTGAATAGCTAACACACATGATTTCTCACATGGATTGGGACAAATACGTCCCGTAAACTCAGGAAAACTATTGGTTGAATGTAATATATCGCTTGCGAGTTTCCAATCTCCCTTATAAATGGCATCTTGCCATTCCGGAATTTTGCTTCCTACAGGACAAGCCCAGTGACAAAAAGGAATACCACAATCCATACATCTGGATGCCTGCAGTTTTCGATCCTGTTCGTTGAGCGTTTGTTCCACTTCACCATAATCATCAGTACGCTCAGCTACGGGGCGGTAGCCACTCTCCTTTCGTGCTACCTCAATAAAACCTTTTGGATTACCCATATTTATATTTTTTTGAAAAGTTAGTCCAACTGGCCCGCACCCATCATTGAGTACCGGCATGTTTCCGGACTTCCTTCTTTATTCAAGACTTTTGAAAAATTATTATTCGTTTACGAAAGGAGCATCCTCCGTTTCCTTAAGCTTTTGCTCAAGCTCTTTTATTTTAAGCTCCTGAAGTACTTTCTTGTACTCAAAAGGTATAACTTTAATAAACTTTGGCAAATATTTGTTCCAGTTCACCAAAATATCCTGGGCTTTTTCGCTATTGGTGTGCAGCAGGTGCTTATTCAACAAAAACTGAAGTTCTTGCACATCTGCGGCGTCTTCAACCGGCGACAACTCCACCAAGCCTTTATTACAGTAGTATTCGAAATTACCTTCTTCATCCAGCACGTACGCAATACCTCCGCTCATACCTGCGGCAAAGTTTCTACCCGTTTTACCGATAACGACTACTCTACCTCCAGTCATGTATTCACAACAGTGGTCTCCCACTCCCTCAACAACAGCAGAAGCTCCAGAGTTTCGTACACAGAATCGCTCACCGGCCACACCTCGTACATACACACTACCGGACGTGGCTCCATAAAGAACCGTGTTACCAATGATGATATTTTCTTCAGGTTTAAACGTCGATCCTGCCGGTGGAATTACCATAATCTTACCGCCTGAAAGTCCTTTACCGAGATAGTCATTGGCATCTCCTTCCAGCTTAAACGCTAATCCTTTGCTTAGGAAAGCCCCAAAGCTTTGCCCTGCTGAACCGCTAAACTTACAGTTGATGGTGTTTTTAGGCAAGCCTTCTTCACCATATCGCTTACTGACTTCGCCTGATAACATAGAACCAACAGTACGGTCCGTGTTTCCTATTTCTTTGGCAATCCACACTTTAGATTGATTCAACAATGCCGGTTGTGCCTCTTCAATCAACTGCCAATCCATCACTTCATCAATACCATGCTTTTGCACCGATGTATGATGTAAAGGATAGATCTTGGCTTCGTCAGGGAAATGAAGCAGTCTGCTCATATCAATCCCCTTGGTTTTCCAGTTTCCAACTGTCGGATCTTGCTCCATCAAGTCGGTACGTCCGATCACCTCGTCCAATGATTTGTATCCTAACTGTGCCAGATATTCACGAACCTCCTCGGCAATAAAGTTCATGTAGTTAACCACATACTTGTATTTACCTATGAATCGTTTTCTTAACTCAGTATTTTGGGTTGCGATACCCGCAGGACACGTATTCAAATGACACTTTCGCATCATTATACATCCTAAAGTTATTAATGCTGAAGTGGCAAAACCGAATTCCTCAGCGCCAAGAATAGCCATTTTAATGACATCCAATCCTGTTTTTAGCTGACCGTCGGTTTGTAATTTAACCCTACCTCTGAGGTTGTTCATTACCAAAGTCTGCTGGGTCTCAGCCAAACCTACCTCGACCGGCATACCTGCGTGTTTTACAGAACTTGTTGGGGAGGCACCTGTTCCTCCCTCGGTTCCTGCAATCACAATCAGGTCGGCATGGGCTTTGGCCACACCGGCAGCAATTGTTCCTACTCCCGTCTCCGAAACTAACTTAACGCTCACATTCGCTGATGGGTTAGTACATTTCAGGTCGAATATCAACTGGGCCAAATCCTCAATTGAATAAATATCGTGATGGGGAGGAGGCGAAATCAGTGTAATACCCGGGGTCGAATTTCTCAACTTGGCAATAATCTTGTCTACTTTAAATCCCGGCAGCTGACCGCCTTCACCTGGCTTAGCGCCCTGTGCTACTTTGATTTGAAGCTCATCGGCATTCACCAGGTAATTATTGGTTACGCCAAACCTTCCCGAAGCCACCTGTTTGATGGAACTGCGCGCATTCGACTTAAACCTTTCCGCATCTTCGCCACCTTCCCCGGTGTTACTTCTTCCACCTACTTCGTTCATGGCCTTTGCCAATGCGGTATGTGCTTCCTTAGAGATTGAACCGTAGCTCATGGCTCCTGTTACAAACCTCTTGGTTATTTTTTCAACCGACTCAACCTCACTGATATCAATTGGCTGACGGTCTTTTAGTTTTAATAAGCCACGTAAAAACAGAGGGTTTTTATTGTCCTCATCTACAATCTTACTGAACTCTTTAAATTTACTGTAGTCTCCATTAGTTGTTGACCATTGCAACAAGCCAATGGTTTCAGGGTTCCATCCGTGTTTTTCGCCATATTTGCGATAAGCGTAGCTACCTGTGCTGTTCAACAACTCATTAGCAGCTGTCTCCCCATAGGCTTTTTCGTGGAACATTTCCGCCTCACGTGCCAACTCCTCAAATCCTACGCCTCCAATTTTAGACGACGTTCCGGTAAAATACTTATCAATGATTTCCTGAGAAATACCTACAGCCTCAAAGATTTGTGCTCCATGATAACTTCTCAAGGTAGAGATACCCATTTTGGAAAGGATTTTCAATAATCCTTTGTCTACCGCCTTGATATAGTTTTCCCGCGCTTCGGCATAACCCATATTAATTTCGCCCTTCTTCACCAAATCGTCAATTGCAGCAAAACTCAAATATGGGTTGATAACACTTGCCCCAAAACCCAGCAACAAGGCATAATGCATTACTTCACGGGCTTCGCCGGTTTCCACCACAAGTCCGGTCTGCATTCGTTTTTTTGTCTTAATTAAATGGTGGTGTACTGCAGCTACGGCTAGCAACGACGGTACAGGTGCCATATCTTTATCGATTTTTCTATCCGATAAAATAACAAAGTTCTTTTTATCGTCAACTGCTTTTTCAGCCGCAGAACACATGGCTTCAATCGCTTTTTTCATTCCATCCCCACCCTCTTTTACAGGGTAAAGCATTGGAATAGTCACCTGTGTAAACTCTTCTCTTCGGTAGTCCTTAATCTTACCCAAATCGGTATTGGTAACAATGGGACTTTCGAACTTGATCAGACGACAGTGCGAAGGTGTATACTCCAGAATATTTTTAGAAGCAGAGCCAATATAGTTGGTCAATGCCATTACCAATCCTTCGCGTATTGGGTCAATAGGCGGGTTGGTAACCTGCGCAAACAACTGACGGAAATAGTTGAATAACCTTTGAGGTTTTTCCGACATGGCGGCTATAGGGGTATCGTTACCCATCGAAGTAATCGGTTCCATGCCGGTTTGCGCCATGGGTGTAATCAAGGTTTCAACATCTTCCTTGGAATAACCGAATGTTTTTAAGTAGGTATTAAAATTATCGATGGATGATTTAACCCTTTGTTTAACTTCTATATCTTTAAGACGAATACGATTTTCTTTCAACCAGTTCTCAAATGGATATTTTTGAGAAATCTGTGCTTTAATTTCCTGGTCAGGAATAATGATGCCCAACTTCGTATCTACCAACAGTAGTTTTCCCGGTTTTAAGCGACCTTTTTCCTTAATTTCTTCCGCAGCAAAAGTCTGCACGCCCACTTCAGAACCCATAATAATCATATCGTTCTTTGTAATCACATAACGTGATGGGCGTAAACCGTTCCTATCCAGGGTACCTCCAATGTAACGTCCATCGGAAAAAACGATGGATGCAGGACCATCCCAAGGTTCCATAATTGTGGAATGGAACTCATAATATGCCTTTAGACTTTTGGGTATCGGGTTTTTGTCGTTCCATGACTCCGGAATAAGCATACTTAATGCTTGTGGCAAGCTCCTTCCGGTCAGGAACAAGAATTCCAATACGTTATCCAGTGAGGCGGAATCACTTTTGCCCGGCTCAATTACCGGGAAAATCTTTTTCAAATCTTCTCCAAAAAGATCGGATTTCAACAGGGACTCGCGTGCTTGCATCCACAAACGGTTACCCTTAATGGTGTTAATTTCACCATTGTGCGCCATAATGCGGAAAGGTTGAGCCAAATCCCATGCCGGGAAAGTATTGGTACTAAACCTGGAGTGAACCAATGAGATGGCACTCTTCAGTTTTGGATTTTGAAGATCCAGGAAATAGGCACCTACCTGGTCAGGTGTTAACATCCCTTTATAAATAAATATCTTGCTAGATAAAGACGGAATGTAAAAGGCCTCTTTTTCTTTCAGTTCCGATTCCCTGATCTTTCTTTCAGTTACCTTACGGGCAATATAAAGCTTACGTTCCAGTTTATTCTGTTCGTAATTGCCTTTCACAAAAATCTGGCGAATTCTGGGCTCGGTTCTTTTTGCAATCTCCCCTATCACACTGCCATCTACCGGAACATCACGATATCCAATCAGCTCCAGCCCCTCTTCCAGTAAGCTGGCATTCAATATTTCCTGACAAAGTAACGCTACCCTGTTTTCTTCGGGCAAGAATAACAATCCCGTACCATACTTACCTGGTTCCGGTAATTCAAAACCTAGTGAACTACAAAATTCATGCGGCACTTGTATCAATATTCCGGCTCCATCACCGGATTTATTATCTGAACTTTCTGCACCCCTGTGCGTCATGTTAACCAACACCTCAAGACCCCTGTTGACAATATCATGCGACTGTTGTCCTTTGATATTTGCCACAAAACCTATCCCACAGTTATCATGCTCATTGGCAGGGTCGTACAACCCTATTGCCTTTGGAAATCTCTTTTGCATCATATCTACATATTAATAAAGAAGGAATAATACTGAAACCTGATCCACCAAGCGTAGCAGTCAATCTCCCATTTCAATCATCTCCCTGGCTCTTGTCAAACCATTAGACACTAACCCTTATAAGATGACAATTATAATTTTTTCAACATATTTACTTTGAAAACGAAGCAAAAATAGCATTTTCGATTATATATTCCAAGATGCGACCTATAATATACGTTAAAAGATGACTTATTTGATGCATTTTACATGACATTTGTCATGCGGTAGATAAAAAAGCTAGGCGTTAACCACTGAATTACTAGCTGTTACCAATATGTGTATAAAATACAGAATGTGTGCATATATATTCATTCTGTTTTTTGTTGGAAACGAAGATAGTTGGCAGTTCTATTCGTAATCGGGATCAATCTTACTCAGACAAACTAATTCGACATCAACTCAAAGTGTACCGTAAAGATATGAACAACCAGGAATGACAACCAATACTTTCGTAAAATCACTCCAATAATAATTAATAATAATAATAATAAGCGCGGCAGATTAACTTGCAGATAGATAAACATCATCACTTTTGCCCTAACAATAGACGCATCGTCCGACACGAGTGTGAAAAGGTCAAATAAAATTATTGGGATGACAAGGTTACCATTTATATCACTTTTTCTTTACCTACCTCAATTTAAAACATAAAGCTATAACTATTAATGCGTTTTTACTTTCAGATCGTTACTTTTTATAGGGTATAATTTACTTTTTTACATCTTTTAATAAAATTACCCCCTAAATTATTTGGGTAGAATTAAAAAAAACCACATTTTTGTAGCGTAACTATTGAAAAACGATACCCCAACAAGGAAAAAGTTCCTTTTATATAATGATCACCCCAACAACAACACCCCTTCGTTTTTCCAGAATTACAAATTATATGTGTAACCTATATTAATACCTATTAAAATGAAAAAAGTAATTTTATTTTTTGCCGTTGTTTTAGCTTTTGGAGCAACAACATTGAAGGCACAAGAAGAATCTTCTAAAGTAGAAATCACAGGTTCTGTAGATACTTATTTTAAGTATGACTTTTCTGGTGAAAGCCAAATTCCAACCTCTTTTGCGGACGAGCAAAATTCAATTTCAATTGGTATGATTGATTTAGGATTCGCCAAAACAGTTGGCAAAGCAAGTTTCTACGGAGAATTATCTTTTGGCCCTAGAAGCGCACAATCTATTCCAATGGACGGTGGTATCAACATCCAAAATCTTTATGTTAGTTATGCATTAAGCGATGCTGTTTCATTAACAGGGGGTTATATGGGTACTTTTGTAGGATATGAAGTTATCTCTCCTGCTGCTAACTTTAACTACTCAACTTCTTACCTGTTCTCAGCCGGACCGTTTCAAAATGCAGGTTTTAAAATGGACTGGGCTATTGCCGATGGAGTTGGTTTGATGGTAGGATTATTTAATGACTGGAACGTGTATCAGGAAATAGATGGCATTTCGGATTTTGGGGCTCAACTTTCACTTTCTCCAGTTGAAGGATGGGACGCTTACATTAACTTTTTAACTGGTCCTGATTCAGGCACTATTTTAGACCTAACTACAGGGTATCAGATTACTGACGATTTTTACCTGGGATTAAATGCTGCTGATTTTTCTGCAGCAGAAGGAGATGGCGGATATACAGGATTCGCACTATACCCACAATATAGCTTTTCAGACAAAGTTGCTTTAGGTTATAGAGCTGAGTATTTTAAGGAAAAAGAAGTGGCTGAGTCATGGATGGTAGGTACGGAAAGTGTATTTTCTAGCACGCTCACATTAAACTTCTACGAAGGACCCTTTACTTTCTCTTCTGAGATTAGATTAGATTCTGCAAAAGATGAGATCTTCAGCAAAGAAAATGGTGATCCTACCAAATCAGCTACACAATTCTTATTAGCTGCTATTTATTCATTCTAAAAAAAGACTTTAAAATTTAAAAGAAGGTGAGGTAGTTGCTTTTGCGCTCATTTCTCAATACTTGAAAACCAAGCGATTGTTCTCTCCAATATGCGTTAAATTAAAGAAAGGGTAATTTTTCCTCCTTTTGTTTCCAATGCAAAACAATTGTTTCACCTTCTTTTGTTAAAAATATAAATAGTTCAAATAACTATAATAAAATTATCATGAAAAAAATTGAAGCTATTATCAGATTAACACGATACGAAAATGTAAAAAAGGCCCTTGAGGAGCAAGACATTACTTTCTTTTCGTACTGGGATGTTAGAGGTACCGGAACCGCCAGGGAAGGTCACTTATACAGAGGTACCGTTTATGACACAAGTATTATCGAGCGTCGCCTGATTTCTATTATCGTACGCGATGAAAACCTGGACAAAACAGTACAAGCACTGATGTCTGCTGCCAGAAGCGGCGAAATAGGTGACGGTAGAATATTCGTAACCGAGGTTGAAGAAACTTACAGAATTCGCACTGGCGAATCCGGACCGGAAACACTTTATATCAAGTAAACAACCTATTATTAATCTGATTTAAAAAACATTAAAAGACAAATATTATGGATGCAAACGCAGCTTTAGATATATTATGGATACTGGTAGCTGGTATTTTAGTATTTTTTATGCAGGCAGGATTTGCCTTGGTTGAGGCAGGTTTTACAAGGGCCAAAAACGTAGGAAACATTATCATGAAAAACTTCATGGACTTTTCTTTTGGCTCATTGTTGTTCTGGATCATCGGTTACAGTATCATGTACGGTGGCGAAGGTGCTTTCTTTGGCGCTTTCGACTTGTTCTACAACGTTGATGGCGACTACCACAACCTCTTCTTTCAAACAGTTTTTGCTGCAACTGCCGCAACAATTGTATCAGGGGCCATGGCCGAACGAACAAAATTTAGTACTTACCTGATATATTCTGTTGTTATTACAGGTATCATCTATCCTATCTCAGGACACTGGGTTTGGGGAGGTGGATGGCTATCTACTTTGGAAACACCATTCCATGACTTCGCCGGTTCAACTGTTGTTCACTCTGTGGGTGGATGGATGGCCTTGGCAGGAGCCTGGACCATAGGCCCTCGTCTTGGCAAATACAATGGCGGCACGAATGCCATACCTGGTCACAACATGGTATTAGGTGCACTTGGTGTATTCATTCTTTGGTTGGGATGGTTTGGATTTAACCCCGGATCACAATTAGCTATCAGCGGTGATAATGCCAATGCAGTAGCAAAAATATTTATTACAACAAACTTAGCCGCAGCAGCTGGTGCTGTTGTTACCATGTTTGTAACTTGGTTCCGTTACGGAAAACCAGACCTTTCTATGACACTGAACGGCGCCTTAGCCGGTTTGGTTGGAATTACCGCGGGTTGTGATATTGTAAGCCCGGGTGGAGCCGCTATTATCGGTGCTCTTGCAGGTCTTATTGTAGTATTCTCTATCGAATTTCTAGATAAGAAACTAAGAGTGGATGATCCCGTAGGTGCTATTTCAGTGCACGGTGTATGTGGTGCCCTAGGTACATTACTTGTAGGCTTACTTGCTACAGACGGTGGTCTTTTGTATGGTGGCGGTGCCTCTTTATTGATAAGTCAGGCCATCGGTGTTCTTGTAATTGGCGCATGGGCCTTCGGTTTAGGTTTAATCTTATTCCAGGTACTTAAAGCAACAATTGGACTTAGAGTTTCTGAGCAAGAAGAAAGAGAAGGTCTTGATATACATGAGCACGGGCAGAGTTCTTACAATTAATCTTTGGAACAAAGCACAGTTTAAATTAGCACATAACCATAGCTTTTAAATACTTGATGTTAGCAGCCGGGAATTTTCCGGCTGCTTTTTTTATGCGCTGACTTACCATTTTTCGATTGTAATTCATACTGATTTACAACTTACAAAGCGTTAAATCCGGATTATGCATTAGAAACTTCGTCGTGAACATTGAAAGTGCAATAAAACAAGGCTTTACTGAAACGAGGCATAACTTGTCCCGATTACTTTCGGGAGCATCGTTATGGTGAGTTGAAGTGAAGCAGCGGAGTATCTTGTTTTAGGGTACTTCAATATTCATTATTCGAATCAAGGGTTAGAATAAAAGTTCCACCCATTCAGGGTTGTGATTCCATTGCCTTTTTTCCCTGGGTTTCACCCAGGGTTATTCAAGGTTTAACCACTACGTGGTTGATTTATATGAATTCTTATATCAACAAAGATATAATCAAGCCTCATAAAAAACTCAGAATGGGGTTTAATATGAATAACCGCGGGTGAAACCCGTGGATTCATAATCATGTAGACCGGGTACCCTGAAAGGGTTCAACTCTTCGAATTCATTACATATCTATATTAATTCAGGATACACCCTGAATCTTTTCCACTTTTTCGAACAGAAGCCTGCGGCAACGAAACATCAAAATTAAGATTATTGAACTTTCAAACATAATTCCCTATATTACCACTCTCTAATTAATTACGGAAAAAAATCTTTAATTTTTCTTAAATCAAAAAACAAATGTCGCTTACACTTGTTTTTTCATGACAAATAATCAAACAAGTGATGAAGAAAATTATCGACTTCTACTTAAATGGCTTTAAAAATTTACCCGATTGGGCCAGGTCCATGTGGTTTATTATTCTGATAAAACTGTTTATCATTTTTGTAGTGTTTAAGGTTTTCTTCTTTCAGAACAAGTTAAAAAAAGATTTTAACACAGACACTGAAAGGGCAGATCACGTTATTGAACAAATTACAACACCGTAAAATATTTTTAAATGTTAGAATCTGTAGACTTATCATTGGTCAATTGGTCCAGAGCTCAATTTGCATTGACGGCCATGTACCATTGGATTTTTGTGCCGTTGACACTTGGGTTGGGACTCATCATAGCTTTTATGGAGACCATCTACGTTAAAACCGGCCATCCCGAATGGAAGAGAATCACCAAATTCTGGATGAAACTGTTTGGGATCAACTTCGCTATTGGCGTGGCTACCGGAATTATCCTCGAGTTTGAGTTCGGAACCAACTGGAGTAATTACTCCTGGTTTGTGGGGGACATTTTTGGTGCGCCTCTTGCCATTGAAGGCATTATGGCTTTTTTTATGGAAAGCACCTTTATTGCCGTTATGTTTTTTGGATGGGGGAAAGTGAGCAAAAAATTCCACCTTACCGCCACATGGTTAACAGCTATCGGCGCAAACCTTTCGGCAGTGTGGATATTGGTGGCCAATGCCTGGATGCAGGATCCTCAAGGAATGAAATTTAATCCTGACACGGCGCGTAACGAGATGATTAACTTTTGGGATATTTTTCTCTCTCAAAGTGCCGTAACCAAATTTTTACATACCACAACTTCAGGTTTTGTTCTAGCCGCTATTTTTGTGGTGGGTGTTAGCGCTTGGTTTTTACTCAAAAAAAGGGAAATACTTTTTGCCAAAAGAAGCATTGTTGTTGCGGCCACCTTTGGCGTTATTTCCTCCATCATGCTGATTGCGTCAGGTGATAGCTCAGCCCGCGAAATGGCCGAAAAACAACCCATGAAATTTGCTGCCATGGAGGCACTATACGAGGGTACAACCAACGCTCCTTTGATTGCTATCGGAATTATTGGAGACCCCCAGGACGACCCGATGGACAGCACGGCAAAAGAAGATTTCAGGATCAAAATAGAAATTCCAAACATGCTTTCTTATATGGCCTTTTTAAAACCGGATGCTTATGTTGCAGGAATAAAAGACTTAATCCTGGGCAACGAATCAAGAGGCATCATGTCCTATAAAGAAAAGATCCGACGCGGTTACGAAGCGCAACAAACCCTTGTCGCCTATAAAAAGGCACAAAAGGAAAATAGCCCAACGCTGGCCGACTTAAGGGCTAAATTTGACAACGACGAATGGATTAACAATTATTTTAAATACTTCGGGTACGGAAGCTATTACGATCCAGATCCGGTTCAACTAGAGAAAAACGCTTTTAAAATGATACCTCCCATTTCGCTTACTTTTTACGCTTTTCATATAATGGTTATTTTGGGCGGGCATTTTCTTATATTATTTATTATTATCCTGTGGCTATTATTCAAAAACAAACTGGAGAGCAATAAAATAGTGCTTTGGACTGCCGTATGGACCATCCCTTTGGTTTACATCGCTTCCGAGGCGGGGTGGGTAGTTGCCGAGGTAGGTCGGCAGCCTTGGGTTATCCAGGATTTAATGACAACCGCCCAGGCAGTTTCGCAGATTGACTCAAGTTCAGTGATGATCACCTTTTTCCTGTTTGCCATCACCTTTACCGCATTGTTGATTGCCGAAATAAAAATATTGACCAAACAAATTAAATTAGGACCTAAAAAAGAAAGGAGACTTCAGTAATGTTCGAAGAATTATCGCACTTAGCACTACAGCAATATTGGTGGTTCCTGGTTTCGTTATTGGGGGCCATCCTGGTATTCCTGATGTTTGTCCAGGGTGGGCAGACTTTGATATCCGCCCTAGGTAAATCCAAGGATGAAAAAACCATTTTGGTGAACGCTCTTGGACGCAAATGGGAATTTACGTTCACCACACTCGTTACCTTCGGAGGGGCGTTTTTTGCATCCTTCCCGTTATTTTACAGCACCAGTTTTGGAGGTGCCTACTGGGTTTGGATGATCATCCTATTTGCTTTTATTATTCAGGCCATTTCATACGAGTTCCGCAACAGACCCGGCAATGTGTACGGCCCTAAAACTTATGAAACCTTTCTGTTCATCAACGGCTTGATCGGCACCATATTTATAGGAACAGCAGTATCTACGTTCTTTACCGGCTCTAATTTCTCGGTAAATGAATACAATCAATCAAAATGGGACAATGGCTTTCACGGTCTTGAGGCTGCCTTGAACCTACATAATTTATCTCTCGGGTTCACTGTTTTCTTTTTGGCCAGAGTATTGGCCATTCTTTATTTTATGAATGCTGTGGATCAGAAAGAAATATTAGAACGGGCCAAAAAGCAGCTTTTGAGCAACGGAATCCCGTTTGTGGTTTTGTTTTTAACCTTTACCGTTTGGCTGCTGGTAAGGGATGGATTTGCGGTGAACCCGGATACCAAAGAAGTATTTTTACAACCTTTTAAGTATTTCAACAACTTAATTGAGATGCCGTTCGTTGGCATTGGATTCGTGGCCGGAGTGATACTGGTATTGTATGGAATAATAACCAGCTACTTAAAACCTAACACCAATGGAATTTGGTTTAGCGGGGCAGGTACAGTTATTACCGTTTTGATGTTATTTCTGTTGGCAGGATTTAACAACACTTCGTTTTATCCATCCATTAGCAGTTTACAGAGTTCACTGACCATCGAAAATGCCAGTTCCAGTCACTTTACCTTAACTGCGATGAGTTACGTTTCGCTGATGATTCCCTTTGTAATCGCATACATCTGGTACGTGTGGAAAGCCATCAACAACCGCAAGATCGATCAGGAAGAAATCGAATCGGATGATATACATATTTATTAGTTAAGAGATTTGGTATAATAAATTTAATCACATGAAATATTTACACGAAATACTATGGTACCTAAGCTGGCCTTTACTTATAATTATCAGCTATCAGGCCGTTAAATGGGCACTTAAAAAGTTTGAAAAAACCAACCTTGAAAAGTCAAACAATGCCGACTATTTTGATATCTAGCTATTAAATAATATCAATCAACTGTTAAGCCCCAGGAAGTTCTTGGGGCTTTTTATGTTATTAACATATGCCTAGTCCTGAAATAGCGTTAAAGAATTTTTACTTACCTTGACATAAGCTTATTTCACCACCAACTTAACCATGGAAAAACTCACGTACAAAGCAATTGCAACGGCTATACCCCCCATTCCTAACCAAATAAGAAAAAACAAACTTGCCGCCAGCAAAATATATTTATCCGCATTATTAAGAAAACCGAAGTTTTTAAACTTCAGTGAGAACATGGGAATTTCAGAAATCAGCAAAAACGAAAATAGCGGAACAAAAGCCAACAGCATCCATTGGTTTTGCAATAAATCAAACAGCCATCCGCTACCACTATCAAACACAAAAGCCAGTGAAGCTAAAAACATACCTGTTGCGGTGGTTGTCAGTCCAATGAAGCTTTCCGATTGACGGGTATCCACATTAAACTTTGCCAGACGTAATCCTGAAAATACCGTAGCAACAAAAGGGGATAAAATCAAAATTTGAGTTGTTGGTAGCTGCACAAAAAAGTCGGCCTCGAAACTACCCAACATCACTTTTTTGAGCATCATATGCAGCATCACCATGGGCGCAAACCCGAAACTTACCATGTCGGCCAGCGAATCCAACTCTTTACCCATAGGAGAATAAGCTTTTAGTGCACGCGCTGCAAAACCATCCGAAAAATCGAACAACGCGCCTACAAAAAGCAAAACGGAAGCTTCCATTAACATTCCATGAAAAGCCGTAAAAACACTCAACGTACCACAAAACAAGTTGAGACTGGTTAAAAAATTAGGGACATGTTTAAATATAGTCATTAGACATTAATCGTTACACATTAGACTTTCAATAAAAGCCTAATCGTTATTTTAATATTTTTGTTCCTGCCATTCGGGTTTTAAATGTTGTATAAGCCACCACCGTAATGGAGCTCACAGGCATTAATATCGCGGCAACTACAGGGGACATATTCCCTGTGATTGCAAATCCTAACCCTATGACATTATAAAAAAACGAAATTAAAAAACTTTGCTTAACAATGGTCAAACTTTTTTGGGCAAAACGGATATATTGATGAAAGTTCCTAAACTTAGAGGCTTCGAGGATGGCATCGCCGGCCGGGGAAAAATGATAGATATCGTCGGCCAGGGAAAGCGCCACATCACTACTCATAAAAGCCCCTGAATCGTTCAACCCATCTCCGGTCATCAAAACCGATTTACCTTTCTGTTTTAAATCCGTAATAAAATTCATCTTATCCTGTGGTTTCTGCTCAAAATACATCCTGTCATTCCCGAACATTTCCCTCAAGTTTTCTTTCTCGGCATCGTTATCCCCTGATAGCAAGTAAAGATCGTACTTACTCTTTAGGCTATCTATAACATTTTTTATTCCCTGCCTGTATTTATTCCCAATTTTAAAATACCCTTTTATTTTTCCATCGATAGATAAATACACCGAGGAAGGTGCCGGTTTAATGTTAAGGTGACTCACCTCATCAACATACTCCAATGCTCCCAGCTTTATTCGTGCATCCTCAATAGTTGCAAATATTCCCCTTCCGGCTACTTCTGAATACCCGGTTGTTTCGTGCACTTTAACATCTGTATAAAAAGAACTGATAGCATTGCTCAATGGATGTGTAGATTGCCGCGCCAACGAAACTGCTTTGGACAATTCTTCCTGCCTGAGATCCAAGCCTACAAATACAACCTTGCTTTCCTCCGGTTTGGTTAATGTACCCGTTTTATCAAAAACAATCGTATCGATATGTGTTAACCGTTCAATAACGCTTGTATTTTTAATATATAAACCTTTCTCCCCAAAAATACGCATGGCACTGCCAAAAGTAAAAGGTATGGATAGGGCCAAGGCACACGGGCAGGCTACAATAAGTACCGAGGTCAGCACCAATAAAGCGGTTTTAAAACTATCCAGATACAACCAGGTGCAAAAGCCAGCCAGTGCGATAATGATTACGGCGAGGGTGAACTTGCCGCTGATTTTATCCACGATCGAAGTAAGTGATTTTGGGCCAGACTCGTTTTTCCGGCTTTGATTCCACAATTGGGTCAGGTGACTCTGAGCTACCTCCTTGATGACCTTAACCGTTATGGCACCGCTAGTTTGGACACCTCCCGCATACAAGAAATCATCTTTCTTCTTTAAAACCGGCGCCGACTCACCGGTCACAAAACTGTAATCCACCAATGCAGTTCCATCCACCAATGTAGAATCGGCCGGAATCAGCTCCTTGTTTCTGATCAACAAACAATCCCCTACTTTAACTTCTTCCAAAAGAACACTTTCCTCTTGTCCGTTAAGGCGGGTCACCGCTACCGGAAAATACGATTTGTAATCGCGGTCAAAAGCCAGTGCCTGATAGGTTTTACTCTGATACCATCTACCCAGCAATAAAAAGAATAGAAAACCGGAGAGGCTATCGGAATATCCAGGGCCAATACCCATTACAACCTCATAACTGGTGACAAAAAACAAAGCCAAAATACCGATAGCTATGGGTAATTCAATATTAACGATTCCCTTCACCAGATTTTTTGCAGCCGAGATCAGATAATCGCTACCGCTATAAAACACCAGAGGAAAAGTGAGTACATACATCAGGTAGTACAAAAAGGTACCAAAGGTACCTTCGATAGGTTCACCGTTGAAATACTCGGGCAAGCTGTACAGCATGACGTTTCCAAACACAAAACCAGCAACGCCAATTTTATATAGCAAACTTTTATTTTGAGGCTTATCCCCTTTTTTGCTTTCCAGGTTCTGAAGTGAAATATCCGGAACATAATGGATGGAAACCAGTAATTCCACCAGTTCGCGCAATGACATTATATTTGTGTCGAAACTTACGGTATATTTCTTTTGGACAAAATTTACGGTCGCATACTTTACCCCCTCGTTTAATTTGCTCAGATGCTCCAACAACCATATGCACGAAGCGCAGTGTATCGAAGGAATATAAAACGTGACTTTGGCTATTCCGTTTTCGAAAAACTCGTATAGCTTTTCTTTTACTTCATCCTTATCCAAATAAGCATATTTGCTTAAATGCGGGGCTTCGTTCAATCGAATACCCGGCTGCTTTTGAAATTCGTAGTATTGCTGCATCTGGCTATCATTTAATAGCTGATAGACAGACCAACACCCGTTACAACAGAACTTTTTATCGTTCCATTTTACTGGATGCGCACCACAGTCGGCACCACAATGAATACACTTATTATCTGACATCGGATAACTTAAACAGAACTCAATTAAATTTTACTCTTCTTCGGCATGACAACATGCACCCTTCACCGCTTCATTGGCAACACCTTCTTCATGTTTCATATGCACTTGGGGGTTTAGCTTTGTTTCTGGCGGACTTAAATACGGGATCCCCAAACTTAAACCTCGAAGCATAAAGATAACTCCAATTACCACAACCAGGACCGGAATTAACTTATTAATTCTGTCCCGGACTTTTAAACCCACCAAGTTACCAATCAGGGAAATTCCTAACATGAGAGGCAATGTACCTAACCCGAACAAAACCATAAACAACGTTCCGGTGGTTACATCTCCCGTACCAATAGCTCCTGCAATGGCCAGGTAAACCAGGCCGCAAGGCAAAAGACCATTCAGTAACCCAATAAAAAAAAGCCTTCCAAACGATTTCTTAACAAAGAGCTTCTGTATTCCTTTTCTTATCAAACCTGCTATTGGAATATTTGCGCCATTCACATTTTTAAACAAAGAAGGTATCAATACCGAGGCAATCATCAACGCCCCCATGATTACCGAAACCCATTGCTGAAATCCTACCAGGGAAAGGCCTTGTCCTATTATCCCAAAAAATGCGCCCATAATACCATAAGTGACAGTACGGCCAATATTGTACATTAAACCACCACTAACCTTGGCAACTGCACCTTTCCCGTACAGCGGTAAGCTAAGTGCAATGGGGCCACACATTCCTGCGCAATGCACACTCCCCATAATACCTAAAACAAAGCCTGATAATATTATTTCCATAGCTATTTATCTAACCATAAAATCTTTTGACACCTTGTATTTATTATCGCTCTCATTCCACGAAACCGACACGTTGTACCTGCCCTTTATTAATTTACTATTCGGCACAAAAAGTTCTTTTTTCCCTTGATCAAGCCATAATTTAACATCATCTTTTTTTCCTGAAGGACGATAAAAATAAACATCCTTACCTTTAGGCAAGTTGGCCACAGAAGAGGCCAGCTCAATCACTACCCCATCTTCTACATTAACAATGGAGATGCTGTCCCGATAAATGGCAGAGCGTTTGTTAATATCCATTGTTAAACTATACTCAGCTCCTTGTCGATAATAATCTTTAGTTACCAGGTCGTTATTTTCCCCCAAAGTAAAAATTACAAAAGAGATGATCCATGTAAAAAAGATGACGAAGAAAACTATAATCCCATGTCCCCAATTAAATTTCATATTCTTTCTATTCGTATTAAGATTTACCTGTTAAATCTCAAGATTAATACTGCTACCTCCCGAACTCGATTACCTTAACAATCATCCGACAACAGACCATTACAATTTACTCCGTTTGGGGGCAATAAAAGTTGCCATAGTGCTGTCCAACATTCTATCCTCTACATATAATCCTAATTCGACCGGTGTGTTCCTGGCTTTTATGTCGGTTTTGGCCTGTTTAAGAACAATAACACCATCAAAGCTACCATTTTCGCCAAGGTGAATAGGATGTTCCGACAAGAAAAACGCACTCTCTCGCGGTTTCAGAAACTTTAGTTCTATTTTTTTCAGTCCTTCCGTTTTATTTACAATTTTTAATTGATAGATATTTGAAATACTATCTGCACTCACCTCTTGGTATATTGTGCCTGGCATACGTAATAAAGATACATCCACTTCGGTTCTACCCGACAAAGCAACAACCAAAGCCGTTAAAAGAATTACCAAAACAACGCTGTAGGCATAAGTCCTCAGGTTTTTTATACTGCTCTTTCCTGTTTCTATGCTGTAATTAGATGCAAAGCGAATTAAATTAGGAGGTCGCTTCATTCTTTTCATAATAATATTGCACTCGTCGATACATGCCGTGCAATTTACACACTCCAACTGGGTACCGTTTCTAATATCGATACCTGTTGGACAAACCGCCACACATCCACCGCAATCAACGCAGTCACCTTTTACCTTACGCGGTTCTCCCCGTTTATAATCATACGCCACCGTTATCGATTTTGAATCTAGCAACACCCCTTGCATTCTACCATAAGGACAAAAAAGGGTACACACGCTTTCGCGTATATGGGAGTATATCCAATAGTAAAATACTGTTACAACCGTCATGGCTGTATATACTTGCCAATAATCTAACAACGCGCTTTTCCATATTATTATCAATCCCTGGGGGCCTGTAAACCACATGATAAACACATTGGTAAAAAACAGTACTACCAAAAAATAAATAACATGCTTTAACGCAAGTGCTATTCTGCCTGGGTTTTTAATTTTTCTACCTCTTTGATAATTTCCGTGAAAAAGATATTCGATCCTACGAAATATCATCTCCATAAAAACGGTATGCGGACAAGCCCATCCACACCAAAAACGCCCAAAAACAACGGTAAAAAGAACAATAAAAATAACCGCAGTGGCCATTACAATGGCCATTATTTCACCATCCTGTGAATACACCGTGGCACCAAACAAATGAAACTTTCTGTTGATAACATCCAACAACATAAAAGGCTTGCCCCCAATTTTTATAATGGGTGCCAGTATAAAAAACGACAAAAGTAAAAAAGCAACTATGGTTCTGCGGGTGTACCATTTCCCTTTGGGCTGTCGTGCCTTTATCCTTTTTCGCTTACCATGTTCGTCTATATTGTCGGGACGTTCACGAAATGTTTTATCTTGATGGATTGTCATAGATATTGTTGAATACAAACCCTGTTATCCAAACGTACACTTGAAAGAATAACGGGGTAATTATTTTATTTGGAACGAAAAACAATCAATCATCTACTTGCACTCTTCGCCCTGCGCTTCTTTAGGATTTGCAGGAGAAGAGCCCACCAGCTCGTTTAGTATATAATTGGCCACATATTTTATTTCCTCTTCCTGCATCATGCTTTTATAAGGTGTCATCCCCTTAGCGGGTTTGCCATTGGATATGATATTCATAAGATCGTCCACGCTGCAACCGTTTATCCAAAAATTATCCGTCAGGTTAGGACCGATATTATTGCCTTCTCCATTTGCTCCATGGCAGGCCATACAAGCATTCTTAACATATAGCGCTTTACCCTTATCCACCATCTCAGCCATGCTCAATTCCGGTAAGTTAGCTTTATTGGCCGCTTTCATAGCTGCTTGCTTTTTTTCAAACTTAGCAACCGACTTAGCATATTCACTGGCCTGGTCTCTTTCATTACCCGGGTATCCAAAGTAATGCACAAAGTAAAATAAAGAAAAACCTACGGTCACCAAAAATAAAAGTGTTATCCAAAATGGCGCAGGATTGTTTTGCTCTTTAATTCCGTCATATTCATGCGATTCGATATCGTCATGGAATTCGTCGGGCTTATTGTTTTTATCTTGGCTCATTGTTATTCGTTTGAATTATTTTGTTGGATATCAGTTACAATCTCATCCTCTAATATCGCGTTTTTATATTGCATCATTATAGATTTGGGTGTTCGTATCGTCTTGTACACTATGATGATGAACAAGATGATAAAAATGGATATCCCAATTATATAATACCATTGAATACCGCTTACATCTTTTAATACTTCACTTACAAATCCCATAACTTACTTTTCATCTTCAACACCCGAAATATCCTTGCCCAGCTTATGTAAATATGCTATTAAGGCAACCATCTCTTTGTTGGGTTCAACTTCAATTCCTGAGGCTTTCAGGTCTTCAACAATATTATTGGCCTGTTTCATGTATTCCTCAATCGCCTCATCTTCAAAACCATCTCGATAAGGAACGCCCAGGGTTTTCATCACCTTTATTTTTTTAGGGACCAAATCCAATACCACGTCATTTTCGGCCAGCCAAGGATAAGCCGGCATAATGGTCTGCGGGTTCATTTCCAACGGTTTCATAAAGTGATTGTAATGCCAAACGGCGGTTTTGTAGGTGGTTGACCCACCAATCGACACATCACCCAGATAACCTGCCCTGGCCAAATCCGGCCCTGTCCTGCGCGAGCCCCACTGGAAAGGATAATCGTAAACAAACTCTCCGATTTTAGAATATTCTCCATAACGGTCGGTTTCCCATCGCAACGGACGTATTTGCTGCGAATGACAGTTATAACAACCATTAGACAGATATATGTCCCTGCCCGTAAGTTCAAGCGGAGTATAAGGTTTTACCGCCGCTATTTTAGGGATATTGGATTCAACGCTTAGCAATGGGATAATTTCTACCGCACCTCCGATAGCAACCGCAATAAATACGAATACAGAAAATCGTACACCTCTGCGCTCTAACCATCTGTGCACTGTTTCCCCTGCCACATTTCTCTTTTTTGTATTCACCAAAGCCGGAGCTTCCGATTCCTCATTCGCTTCCATTTTTCCAACAGCCATTGTCTTCGCTATATTGAATAAGAACAACACGAAACCAACGAAAAACAACACGCCACCCACTACCCTAAAGGCGTACAGTGGTAAAATTTGAATGGTTGTTTCCAAAAAATTAGGATAGGCAAGTGAACCTGTTGGTGTGTATTCTTTTAACATTAACCATTGTGTAATGGCCGCCCAATACAAAGGTATGGCAAACAACAAAATCCCCAGTGTAGCTACCCAGAAATGGGCGTTTGCCAACTTGCTGGAATATAATTTTGTTTTAAACAACTTTGGCACCAACCAATACAACATTCCAAAGATGAGTCCACCGTTCCATCCCATTCCGGCAATATGCGTATGCGCTACGGTCCAATCGGTAAAGTGGCTGATGGAGTTCACTGTTTTCAGCGCCATCATTGGCCCTTCGAATGTGGCCATTCCGTAGGCAATTAAGGCCACTACAATAAACTTAAGGTCGGCTCTGTCTCTTACTGAATCCCAAGCACCACGAAGTGTTAACAATCCGTTTATCATCCCCCCCCATGAAGGAGCAATCAGCATCACCGAGAAAGTAACCCCCAGTGCCTGAAGCCAATCTGGCAAAGCATTATACAACAGGTGATGTGGGCCTGTCCACATATATAAAAATATCAATGTCCAGAAGTGAATGATAGACAATTGGTAAGAATATATGGGGCGATTAGAAGCCTTAGGCAAATAATAGTACATCAGTCCCAACCATGGAGTGGTTAAGAAAAAAGCCACGGCATTGTGCCCATACCACCATTGCACCAACGCATCCTGTGCACCCGCATATACCGGATAACTCTTGAACAAAGAAACAGGTATTTCAATCGAGTTAACGATGTGCAAAACAGCTACACCCAAGAAGGTAGCCAGGTACCACCATACCGCTGCATAAATATGCTTAACGCGACGTTTGATAATGGTACCAATCATGTTCCATCCAAACAACACCCATGAAACAGCGATTAATATATCGATAGGCCATTCCAGTTCGGCATATTCCTTTCCGGTAGTGAAACCGAGGAATAGAGTAATGGCTGCTAAAACAATGATCAACTGCCAACTCCAAAAGTGAACCTTGCTAATGATATCATTAAATAAACGGGCCTTCAGAACACGTTGCAACGAATAGTAAATACCGGCGAACATGGCGTTGCCAATAAAGGCAAATATGACCGCGTTGGTATGTATGGGTCTCACCCTTCCAAAGGATGTATACTCCAGTCCCAGATTAAGAACCGGCCAGGCCAGCTGTGATGCCGCCAATAGCCCAACTATTAAAGCCACGACCCCCCAAACTATTGTTGCAACCGTAAAGTTTCTTACAATTGCATTATCGTATTTAAATTTTTGAATTTCCATTATTATATGCGATAGGGTTTACATTTCATTTTTTTCAATTTCATTTTCCTCATCCTCTTCTGCCTCGTTTTTGGTGTTCTCTTCATCATCAAACAAAATACGAACCGATGGTGAAAACATATCTTCATACTGGCCCGATTTAACAGCCCATATAAACAAGGCCAGAAAAAACAGTGCAGCCAATAAACTTACCCCAACTAACAGATAAAGTATGTTCATGGCTGATTCATTTTAAACTAGTTTTTCTTCTTCTGCGATAGGCTCGTTACCCAAAGCAAACACTTTTTTCATGGTAAAAAGCACATAAAAAATAAAGAACCAAACCGTTACAACAGCTCCCGTAAATCCAACGAGAATCCATATAGGTGCCTTTTTAACCGTGTTCCACATGGCTCTATCCTTATTTAAAGGAGGGTTGTTGTTGACCTTACCAATTTGCATAGTCGCTTCGGTTTTCACATCACCATACACTTCTGCCTGGTCTACCTGTGCTATTAACTGTACATTACCCAATGAATCTCCCGGTAAGGAATCATCCCATGAAAAATAGGTTAAACCGGCCTTGTTCGTATTCTTAACTTCACCAATGGTTAAGTTTCCAAAATACCTCTTGGCCATTAATTTTATTCCTACTCCACCAATATCACTTTCTTCACCATTTAAAGAACCGGTTAGTTTTACCGCTACCGCTTTTTTTGTTTCATCAAATGTTACATTTAAAGCCAGTTCCGTTCCTTCCGGAATATTTGTCTCTATTTTTTCTGCTGTTTCCTGAACGTATGTTGGGTTGAAACTGCGAATGTAAGCGATCACATTCCAAATGTCGGCTTTACTTAATGCGCTTTTAAACGAAGGCATGGTTACACGTCCTTCACTAATCTTGTAAAAAAGCGCTCCATCGGTATTCATCTGAAACTTTTCCGAGGCCGGGTCACCCGGCGAAGGATTAAGCAATGCATTATAATTGCCTTGCCCGGGAGTTCCATGACAAGCCGTACATTTGGCCGAGAATACCTCTTTGCCGGAAGTCCTCATCGCATCGGTAAACTCCACCAGACTTAACTTTTCTCTCTGGTCCTGAGGAACTAACCAGGACGTTTGCGCTGACAGTTTTAATCCAGCACAAACACAAATAACTACCATTAAATACTTGTTCATTGTACTGCTATTAAATTATTTTTGACTTAGTTTCTTCATCCTCTTCGGCCATTTCCCATATTGGAATTACAGGAAAAAGTTTAGCCAGTACCGAAATAATCATGATACCCATAATGATTGAACCAATCGTTACAGCACTTTCAATTACTGTTGGCTGGTAGACAACCCACTCGTTTGGCAAATTTTGCACGGGTAAAAACGGATGTTCCATGGTTGGGATTACGATAATGTATCGCTTAAACCATGCCCCCACCAATACAAACAATGATATTATAAAGAGGGGTACCGGTTTTCGGAAAGGTTTCCATAGCAGCACTATCATGGGCACAATCAAGCCAAATATTTGGCAAAACCAGAACATGATGGCATGCTTACCTAAAAACAATTCATGAATATGAATGGCATCAAACTCCTTCATTTTATATGCAGGAACTACAAACTCGTTTAGGTTGAAATAAAAATATACCACGCAAACAAACTCCAAAAGCTTACCCATTTTATCAAACAATGGTTCATCTAAGTAAGTCCTCAGTTTGTAATTGTTCCTGAAAAAGAATACGGCAATAATAACTGCTGCCATACCGGTTACAAAAGCACCCGTTAAAAAGTAAGGGCCAAATATGGTACTGTCCCAACCACTGCGCGAATTCACCGCCAGCAACCAGGATGTTACGGTATGGATGGCGAATGCTGTAGGTATTACCAGGATAATCAACAGACGAATGGCCTTAAACAACAGTTGATATTGTTTGGGGTGATGGGTCCAATTAAAAGATAAAATCTCATATAGTTTCATCATCCATTTGGGCGCATTTTGCATCCTGCCTCTGGCAATGGCCAGATCAGGAATCAAAGGAAGCAGATATAACAATGTGCTTATCACCAGGTAAGTCGTCACCACAGTAACGTCCCATAAAATAGGCGATTGCACCCTTCCGTATAAAAACACATGGTGCAACCTTTCCGGTCGTCCCATATCTGAAACAATAACCAAACCAGCTACCGCAGCAAAAGCAACGGCAATAATTTCAGCAATTCGGGAGATCGGCTTAATCCACTTATATCCCAACAAGCCAATTACCCCACTTATTAACATGCCTACCAAAGCAGTAGCTACAAAAAACACAAAGTTGGCAATATACATCCCCCAACTTACCATATCGCGCATGCCTGTCACGATTAATCCCTCCCTATACTGTATAGCATAGGCATAGATACAGGCCAATAAAGCCACGGTCAAAAACAACATCCAATTGACGTACGCACTGTTAAAACCCACAGGTCTAAGCACGTCATCTGCTATCTTATCAAGCTTTTCCTTATTAATTTTAATATTATGTTCGGACATATTCTGGGTTTAATAGATTAGCGATGATGATGATCTGGTTTCTCAGGGGCGTCAAATACCCTGTCCTTGGGAGGCAGGTAGTATACACGAGGTTTCGTTCCCAGCTCTTCCATCAATCTGTACCCGGCATTTTTCTCGAGTAATTTACTTAACACAACAGTTTCGCGGGTAGTACCGTTAGTTACCGCATCTTCGTTTTCATCCCCAAAATAAAACACTTCGTTAGGACAGGCACGAACACAAGTTGGAAGTTCGCCATCACGCAGACAGTCGGCACTAAACAAACATTTTGTAATGGTTCCTTTTTTCTGTGGGATATTTGCTTCTACATCATACTCCATTGGCTGCTCCTTGTAAAGTTGTGCCTGAAAAGGTTCTTCCCAATTGAATACCCTAACCGAATACGGACATGCTGCCATACAAAACCTACAACCTATGCAACGTTCATTATCTATGAGCACCACTCCATCCTGACGCTTAAAAGTGGCATCTACCGGACAAACCGAAACACATGGAGGGTTATCGCAATGCATGCATGGCTTGGGCATATTGTACGGTGCCGATTGCGGATTGTCCTGCATCACCAGAGTATTAATATGATATTGGTAAGGATGCAAATGATGATGTTCCTGGCAACCTTTAATACATTCCCTGGCATTTCTGCATTTAGCCAGATCTATTACCATCACCCATCGTTTTCCCGCAATCCCGAGCCTACCACGGGATTGCAAAGCCTCCGTGTCCAACTTCACTTCTTTAACCTGGGACTTTGGAATCTCGACCAGCTTATTGTCGGATGTCATTACCTTAACGTACTCTTCGCCCGAAACATCCGAAGATGTAAACCCGGAAGCCACCGCACCCGTTGAAGCCGCAGCACCTATCAATCCAAGTTTGCGCATAAAATCCCTTCTGGATCTTTTGCCGCTTGAATTTGTGGCCTCATTTTTTTTCATATGATCAGAACTCATGATATAAGTTTATTTTTTTTAAAACTATCGCTTAATTAAGTAATTCATTGCCGAATATATAAATTTCAAGTTTCAAAATAGTTGAATATCTTTTAACATTTAACATCATCGGGTAATTTATAGAGAGTCTGAATAAGCACAGCATGGCTCACAATTGTAAATTAACATTTATTACCCCTTTTATATTTGGAATTTAAAATATTACATTTACTTTTGTATCGATTCAATAATAAACCATGACAAATTTCACACATCATCACGGACATCATTTTAATCTACCATAGGTGGTCCGAGATTGTTGTGTTTAATAATATAGGAGGGCTTACCGTATGGGAAGCCCTCTTTTTTTTTGTCATTAATTAAAAACAAAAATTCATTTTTAGATTTGAGCTAGGTTAGCATCACAATTATAATGTCTCTTATCTCTCATCTATTATCTAAAAGTCTAAATTAAAATGGAGAAATTAAGAATTGCTTTACAGAAGAAAGGAAGATTACACGACGATTCGATGAAGCTTTTAAAAGAAGCTGGAATAAAATTTAATATTGGAAGTGGGAAACTGGTTGCACAATCTCCCAACTTCCCGATAGAAGTATTGTTTTTACGTGACGATGACATACCACAAACCATAGCAGATAAAGTGGCCGATATAGGTGTTGTTGGCGAAAACGAGGTTGAAGAAAAAGATTTTAAACTGACTATCGCCAAAAGACTGGGGTTTAGCAAGTGCAGAATTTCTTTGGCTATCCCCAAAGCAGATGAATACACCAGTTTAGAATATTTTCAGGGCAAAAAAGTAGCTACTTCCTATCCGGTGATCCTTAAAAAATACTTTGCCGAGAAAAAAATCGATGCCGATATACATGAAATCGCAGGATCTGTTGAAATAGCACCAGGCATTGGATTGGCCGATGCCATTTTTGACATTGTGAGTTCGGGTAGTACTTTAGTTGCAAACCGACTAAAAGAAGTTGAGGTGGTTATGAAATCCGAAGCTTTATTGGTGCAAGCAGAAGGTCTTTCTAATGAGAAAAAGGCTTTACTCGATGAGTTACTGTTTCGCATAAATTCAGTAATGGCAGCTAACTCTAACAAGTACATCTTATTGAATGCTCCAAACGACAAAGTTAGCGAAATTGTTCAGGTACTGCCTGGCATGAAGAGTCCTACGGTGTTGCCATTGGCCGAGGAAGGGTGGAGCTCCATTCACTCGGTGATATCCGAAAAGCAGTTTTGGGAAATCATTGGTAAGCTAAAAGAAAACGGTGCTGAGGGAATATTAACCTTCCCGATTGAAAAAATGATTCTGTAAAACGAATCAGGATACAATATTTTAGATAATAGAAATTGGACTGGACATTTCTTTTGTCCAGTCTGCACTAATTAAATCAAATGCAGGTATTTGAATATCCACAAAAGAGCGATTGGGCTCACCTACTTCAACGCCCGGAAAATGACTTGAGCGCTTTGTTCGAAACTGTTCAAGGAATTTTGAACGACATAAAAGAAAATGGTGAAAACGCGGCAAGGGCCTACTCGGAAAAATTCGATGGCTTTGCTCCCGAAAATCTATTGGTTTCGAAGGAAGAAACTGACGAGGCTTGTATGCAGGTTTCTTCGGAATTAAAAGAAGCTATATACATGGCCAAGCTAAACATTGAAAAGTTCCATCAGGCTCAAATCTCACCCGAAAAGGTTGTAGAAACCATGCCTGGCGTAGTTTGTCGTCAAAAAAGTGTAGCTATCGAAAAAGTTGGACTCTACATTCCGGGAGGTACGGCACCGCTTTTCTCAACGGTATTGATGTTGGCGCTACCTGCCATTATTGCCGGATGCAAAGAAATTGTGTTGTGCACTCCCCCTAACAAAGAAGGCAAAATTAATCCTGCCATTTTGTATACCGCATCGTTGATAGGCGTTACCAATGTTTTTAAACTAGGTGGAGTCCAAGCCATTGGTTCAATGGCCTATGGAACAGAGAGCATTCCAAAGGTGGATAAAATTTTTGGCCCCGGCAACAGTTATGTCACGGCTGCCAAACAATTGGTCAGTTTAAAAGATGTGGCTATTGACATGCCCGCCGGACCATCGGAAGTTGAAGTACTGGCCGACGAATCTGCCAATGCCGCTTTTATTGCTTCCGACCTTTTAAGCCAAGCAGAACATGGTATTGACAGCCAGGTGATTTTAATCACTAACTGTAAAGACCTCATCCCGAAGGTACAGGAAGAAATGGCCAATCAGCTCAAGGAATTATCCAGAAAAGAAATAGCGGAGAAAGCATTGGAAAACAGCCGTATCATACTTTTGAAAAACAAGCAGGAGATGATTGAGATGACTAACCGGTATGCACCGGAGCACTTAATCATTGCTATGCGCGACGATGATGAAATAGCAGATCTCATTACCAATGCAGGCTCCGTATTTATTGGTAATTACACACCCGAAAGCGCCGGTGATTACGCTTCAGGCACCAACCACACCCTCCCAACCCACGGTTATGCCAGGGCATATAGCGGGGTAAACCTGGACAGCTACGTTAAAAAAATTACCTTCCAAAAAATCACACCGGAAGGATTGCAAAATATAGGTCCGGCTATCGAGAAAATGGCAGCTACCGAACAACTGGATGCCCATAAAAATGCGGTTACTATCCGGTTAAACACTTTGAAATAAAACCACTGTAAATCGTCTAACATCTTGATAATTGAACCCTGATACTTCATACATGAAATCAATAGAACAACTTATTCGCCCCAACATAAAGTCCCTTAAACCATATTCATCCGCAAGAGATGAGTTTTCGGGGGAGGAAGCCATCTTTTTGGATGCCAACGAAAATCCATTTAACGCGCCATATAATCGTTATCCTGATCCTTATCAGCGTAAGCTCAAGAAAAAAATAGCTGAGTTAAAAGGTATTGAAGACCGACACATCTTTCTGGGCAACGGAAGTGATGAGGCCATCGACCTGGCTTTTAGGGCTTTTTGCGAACCAGGAACAGACAATGTAATATCGATAGATCCTACCTATGGCATGTACCAGGTAGCTGCCGATATTAATAATATTGAAATTCGAAAAGTAAAGCTAACCCCTGATTTTGGATTAGATATAAATGGATTGTTGGCTGCTGCCGATCAAAATTCGAAATTGCTGTTTATATGCTCTCCCAACAACCCTACAGGCAATTGTTTTAAAAAGGAGGATATTGTTAGCATAGTTGAAAATTTTGATGGCATTGTTGTTTTAGATGAAGCATACATTGATTTTGCGCCGGAGAAGAGTTTTTTGCCTGAATTAGATAGGTATCCAAACCTGATTATCCTCCAAACATTTAGCAAAGCCTGGGGAATGGCGGGAATCCGTTTGGGAATGGCATTTACATCTCCTGAGGTGGTCACGATTTTTAATCACATTAAATATCCTTACAATATTAATATTCTCACGCAGAAAACGGCGTTGGAATTATTGCAAAAAGTAGCGGATAAAAATGCCTGGGTTCAAGAGCTTCTGAAACAAAAAGAAAGAATGGCTCTAAAAATGAAAGTGTATCCTTTTGTAAAGAGAATATATCCGTCAGATGCCAATTATCTTTTATTAAAAACCGACGCCCCAAAAGAGATATACAACTTTTTGGTAGATCAGGGCGTTATTATCAGAGACCGTTCAACCGTTTCGCTTTGCGAAGGCTGTTTGAGAATAACGATTGGTTCCGAAGAAGAAAACAACGCGCTGTATGCGGGGTTGGATAAATATCAACATAGATCATAAACATCGATTCAAAATACATCATAATAAATGCAACGAGTACTTTTTATTGACCGCGACGGAACTATCATAAAAGAGCCGCCTATAGATTTTCAGGTGGACAGCCTGGAGAAACTGGAGTTTTATCCCAAGGCTATAACTAACCTTCAGAAGATTGCCTCAAAGCTTGATTTTGAATTGGCCATGGTGACCAACCAGGACGGCCTGGGTACTGACTCGTTTCCCGAAAATACATTTTGGCCGGCACAAAACATGATGATGAGCACCCTTCAAGGCGAAGGCATTGTATTCGACGAGGTTTTCATTGACCCATCGTTGCCCGAAGAAAATTCTCCTGGAAGAAAACCGGGCACCGCCATGCTTACCCAGTATTTTGATGACAAATACGATCTGGCAAAATCATTTGTGATTGGAGATAGGGTCACAGATGTTCAATTGGCAAAAAACATGGGTTGCAAAGCTATTTTTATGGCCGACAAAGATGAAGCCAACGAGGAACTTCATAAGCAAGAATTAACTGATGTTTGCGCTTTGGTAACAACAGACTGGGATAAAATATGCGAATTCCTGTTCTCCAAAGAAAGAACTGCACAAGTGGTCCGTAAAACATCCGAAACCGACATAAATATAAAACTAAACCTCGACGGGACCGGCAAGTGTGACATATCAACCGGTTTACATTTCTTTGATCATATGCTGGAACAAATCGGTAAGCACTCAGGGTGCGACCTGAGTATCCAGGTCAATGGTGACTTACATGTAGACGAACACCATACAATTGAGGACACCGCCCTGGCACTCGGTCAGGCTTTTAAGGAAGCCCTTGGCGACAAACGCGGGATAGAACGTTATGGGTATTGCCTGCCCATGGACGATTGCATGGCCTTGGTGGCTCTTGATTTCGGCGGAAGGCCCTGGCTGGTGTGGGAAGCCGATTTTAAACGCGAAAAAGTGGGAGACATGCCCACCGAAATGTTTTTACATTTTTTCAAGAGCTTTTCCGACGCTTCGTTGAGCAATCTTCAAATTCAGGCTAAAGGTGACAATGAACACCATAAAATAGAAGGAATATTTAAAGCCCTGGCCAGAGCATTAAAAATGGCTATCAGAAAAGACGTGTTTAACAATACGCTCCCGAGCACAAAAGGTGCGCTTTAATGCCTTGTTCCCCTTATTTGCCACAGCAGGATTGACCGTACTTTTTATGGCAGAATTTTCGGGTTTCAGTATGGAAGCCATACTTTAAAATGATTGCGGCTAAGCATTTAACAGCATAGTTTCGATAACGGTAAATATTTCAAAGCTGTGGCAAGTGAAGTCAGGGCCAGGCGTGACTGAGCAATGCCGAGAAACAAAAATTATATAGTAATTTTACCATCTAACCTGAACAAGCCAAAAGCATTTTGATTTATGGCTTGTTCAGGTTAGATGGATATACTATTTTTTTACCTATTATTTTAAGGAAATAATTATTAACTTTCCGATTGAATGTTGTTCTGATTAATTGGTGTAAATGGCAGGTATAGGTGACAAGTCAAATTTTCCGCTTTACAGCACAGGTTTGATGCCGCAGGCGGAGATGTTAGAGGTAAAAAAATCGGAAAAAAAACTGACCATAGGGATACCTAAGGAAAAGTCAAAATTCGAAAATCGTCTCGCATTGACCCCGCAGGGAATTGAATTGTTGGTGGAGAACGGACATACCGTATTGTTTGAATCGGGTGCTGGCATACCCGCTAACTTATCCGATCAGGACTTTTCGGAATGCGGAGCTACCATCGTCAAAAATAATAGCGAAATTTTTAAGGCGGAAATAGTTTTAAAAATATCTCCTTTTACCAACGAGGAGCTGGACTTATTATCTCCCGGCCAAACTATTATTTCACTGGTTCAACTCCATCAGCAATCGCGCGAGCTCATCAAAAAAATGATGAGCAAAAAAGTAAATGCCATTGCTTTCGAACTTATTAAGGACAATAACGGTTTTTATCCGGTAACCCGTAGTATGAGCGAAATAGAGGGAGCCGCTTCCATCATGATTGCCAGCGAATATTTAAGTAAGGCACATAACGGGAAAGGTGTATTATTGGGGGGAATTACCGGAGTATCTCCTGCCGAAGTGGTCATTTTAGGAGCCGGAACAGCCGGAGAAAGCGCTGCTCGTGCAGCCCTGGGGTTAGGTGCTACCGTTAAAATATTTGACAACTCATTCAAGAACCTGAGAGACCTGGAGCTACACATCGGGCAACGTGTTTTTACATCGGTACTATACCCTAAAGCCCTTACCAAAGCATTAAAATCGGCGGATGCCGTTATTGGCAACTTACGATATCTGCAATCAGGCCTGAGTTACATGGTAACAGAAGATCAGGTGTCGCAAATGAAACAGGGTTCTATTTTAATTGACCTAAGCATGGGACAGGGAGGATGTTTCGAATCTTCTATCTGTACCGACTTTGCCCATCCTGTATTTATAAAACACGGCGTAATCCATTATTGCGTCCCCAATGTGGCCTCTCACGTGGCCAGAACCGCTACCATTGCCCTAAGTAACATTTTTGCGCCAATGGTTTTACAGATGGCGGAGGCAGGAAGTATCAATAATATGATTAAGGAAGATCCGGGATTTAGCCATGGAATATATGTGTACAAAGGTATTCTTACCAACCATTACATAGGGGAAACATTTTCATTGCCATCCAAAGACATAGGCCTGCTGATGGCTGCTTTTTAACGGGCGTGTTGTTCACTTATTCCGGGTGATTCAAAATCGCAAACGGGAAAACTGCATCCCCGGCATCTCCCACTCTCTTATTTTACGGTATTCGGTATAAAACTTTACATATCTTCCCTTTATATGTTTAGAATAACGAAAAGACAGAATACCGCTTCTTTGCCCATTCCTCCCCTGTGACTCCAAAAGACCAATAACCGGCGACCAATTTTCTGTTTAACCCGGATTATGCATTGGAGGTTCGTCATGAGCATTGCAAGTACAATAAAACAAGGCATTACTTGAAACGAGGCATCACTTGTCCCGATTACTTTCGGGAGCATCGTTCTGGTGAGTTGAAGTGATGCAAAGAAGTGTCTTGTTTTAAAGTAATTTCAATGGGTAATAGAATTTCTAATGCATATTGCGGGTTTAACGGCAAGGTATCGTAAACTTAAACAAGGTGCCTTCTTTTTGGTCGCGTTCTGCCCAAACTTTGCCGCCCATTATTTCTACATATTTTTTCACAATAGACAAGCCGATTCCATTTCCGCCAAACTCCCTTGATTTTTTAAGATCCCCTTGTCTGAATAAATCAAAAATGCTCTTTTCCTGGCCTTCCTCAATACCTACCCCGGTATCCTTAACAAAAAACTCGAAGAAATCATCGCCAAGTGTGTACCCTATGTATATATTTCCTTGAGGGGTAAATTTGATGGCATTATCTAACATGTGATCAAATATTTTATACAATGCTTCTTTGTGTGCGATTAGGATATCCGCACCGTTTTCGGCTCCCAAGAGTATATTTAGTTTTATGGGTTTTTTCATCGCCTCCAACTCTTGACAATAACTCTGGTATAATTCGGTAATAATATGATTTACCCGCACCTTTTGTTTTGGCTCCACATAAACTTTTGCCTGCAGCTTTGAGATATCAATTAATGCATCCATTACACGCATCATTTGATTTCCGTTTTGATGTATGATATTCAAATATTCGTCTTTTTCTTCTATGCTCAGGTGATTCGATTTTAAAAGTTCGGTAAAACCAATGATGGCATTCATGGGGGTTCGCACCTCGTGACTTAGGTTGGCCAAAAAGGAAGATTTAAGTTTATTGCTTTCTTCGGCTTTTAGCGTGGCTTCTTTAAGTTCATTGTTCATTTGGTCCAATTCCATGTTTTTTCTGATGAGCTCCTCTTTAAAAACCAACAACTCCATATTCCTCCTGGTCAGCTCCTGCTGCCTATCCACATGTTCCAACTCCGACCCGATCCGGGAAGAATACATAAACATCAAGGCTTCCACTTTTTCTACGTCCGGTATTCTATCGCAGAATAAGGCAACCAAAACACCGATCGGTTTTCGCGAAGAACCGTACAAGGGGATACCACTGTACGCTTCCACTTTATATTCCGCCAACATGTTGCTATTGGGAAACTCTTTTCTCACCTTTTCCTGATAGGTAACCGCTTTATCTGCAACTACCGGGTCGCATGGCGTATCTTTATAGGGAAAGGACTGCTGTGGCAGTATTTTATTATTATGGCAGTGAGTCACCGTATCCAACATCCCCTCTTTTTTGTTCAGGCGAGCTACAAAAACATAATCAGCTTTCAAATAATTACTTAAAGACAATATGGCAGATTCGAAAAACCCTTCACCCATCATCGGATTGTTTGGATTGAACAACGTATAGATACATGATTCCAAATCACTATCCTGCCGTAATTGTTGACTTATGAATTCCTTATGCCTATGCTCTGCCATACCATTAATTACTAATTCCTACTAAAATGGTTACCCAAAGAAATGAAAAGCTTAACCAATTATTAGTTTTTTTTGATAAATACACCTTTTCACGTGTTCAATGCCCAATAATAAAAAAACTCTTTATGCCCTTACATAAACAGCTGACTATCTGAACTTACAACTCCCATCGTTAATATATTAACTACTATTTGAATTCAAACTAGTACTTTTTTGTAATTTTGAGCACCATAAATGTAATCATTATTAAAATGAAGAACCAATTATATATTTACAACACGCTCTCCAGAGAGAAGGAACTATTTGAACCCCTAATTCCTCAGAGAGTCGGGTTATATGTATGTGGCCCTACCGTATATGGCGACCCCCATCTCGGACATGCCCGTCCCGCCATTACTTTTGACCTTTTAACCAGGGTACTGACACATTTGGAATACCAGGTTAGATATGTAAGGAACATTACCGACGTAGGACATCTTGAGAATGACGCGGACGAAGGGGAAGACAAAATTGCGAAAAAAGCCAAGCTCGATGAATTGGAACCTATGGAGGTGGTACAATTTTACACCAACAGGTATCATGACTTTATGAAACTTTTGAACGTAAAAAGTCCAAGTATCGAACCGCATGCATCCGGTCATATCATCGAACAGATCCAGGTGATCAAATCAATTATCGACAAAGGATATGCCTACGTAAGCAATGGTTCTGTTTATTTTGATGTAAAAAAGTATAACGAAAAACATTTATACGGAATTCTTTCGGGCAGAAAGGTGGAAGACCTGTTAAGTAACACCAGGAGCCTTGACGGACAAAGCGAAAAGCGTGACAGCCTTGATTTTGCGCTTTGGAAAAAAGCTGCCCCCGAGCATATCATGAGATGGCCTTCAGAATGGAGCGACGGATTTCCCGGTTGGCATCTGGAATGTTCTGCCATGAGTAAAAAATATTTAGGCGAGCAATTCGACATTCACGGAGGCGGTATGGATCTCCTGTTTCCGCACCACGAGTGTGAAATAGCCCAAAGCACTGTCGACAACGGAAAGGTCCCAGCGAAATACTGGATGCACAACAATATGATTACCATCGGCGGTCAGAAAATGGGTAAATCGCTGGGCAACTTTATAACATTGGAACAGTTTTTTACTGGCGAACATGAGAAACTGGAAAAAGCGTACAGCCCAATGACCATTCGTTTTTTTATATTACAGGCCCATTACAGAAGTACGCTTGATTTTGGAAACGAAGCCCTGCAAGCAGCAGAAAAGGGACTCAACCGGTTGTCGGAAGCCATGAGCAATATAAACAAAATATCTGTTTCCAAGGAATCTGATGTGGATGTTGCTTCCCTAAAAGAAAAATGTTATGCCGCAATACTGGATGATTTAAACAGTCCTGTTTTATTGGCACATCTTTTCGATGGCGTTAAAATGATTAACAGCTTGATTGCAGGTAATTATAAGATTTCGCAAACCGATTTAGACGAACTAGATTCTTTGATGCACTTGTTTGTGACAGAAATACTTGGGCTGGAATTATCATCCGGGCAAGGTGCGGACAATACCCAAAAGCTCGACGACGTTATGCAATTGTTGATGAACGTGCGTAACGATGCCAAAGCAAACAAAGATTGGGCAACGGCCGACAAGATACGTAATGAGTTAAGCAACCTGGGGTTTGTGATTAAAGACGGTAGCGATGGAGCTACCTGGGAACTAAAATAAATTATCAACCTAATTAATCAGAGTACATGATAAAGCATCTAATCCTTATATTATTGGTGATTTTGGCAAGCTGCGATTTCACGCCTGCCAAGAACAGCACAGCCGAAAAAAAGAAAAAAAAGGAGGTTGTTTCAACCCCATCTTTTAATGCTGATTCCGCCTATTTGTATGTCCAGCAACAGGTTGATTTTGGACCAAGAGTCCCGAACACGGAAGCCCATGGTTTGTGCGCCGAATATCTTGCCCAAAAATTGAAGGATTTTGGAGCGGACGTAATTGTGCAGGATGCCGAGGTGACTGCATTCGACAACACTTTATTGCATGCAAAAAACATTATCGGTCAGTATAAGCCGGAGATCAGGGACCGGATATTACTGTTTGCACACTGGGATTCCAGGCCCTTTGCGGATCACTGTCCGGACGGGAGCAGACAGAACGAACCTATTCTAGGCGCTAATGATGGTGGCAGCGGCGTGGGCGTATTGCTTGAAATTGCACGCCAACTTAACACGACCCCGTTACCATTTGGGGTGGACATCATCTTTTTTGATGCGGAAGATTATGGGAACCCTGACCACATTGAGATTCAGAATCCAAAACAAGATACCTGGTGTTTGGGTTCCCAGTATTGGGGAAAAAACCCTCACGTAAAAAATTATTATGCCCGCTTTGGTATTCTGCTAGATATGGTTGGCGCTCCTAATGCAACATTCTATAAAGAGATGAATTCTAAATACTTTGCTCCCCGAATCCTTAAAAAAGTATGGAACACGGGTCACAAACTGGGATATGGTAATTATTTTATTTTTGAAGATGGAGGTGGAATAACAGATGACCATGTGTACGTAAACAAACATCTTAACATCCCATGTATCAATATCATCCAGTACGACCCGACTACCGATTCCAGTTTTGGAAGCTACTGGCACACGCATGATGACGACATGGATGTAATCGACAAAAATACACTGAAAGCAGTTGGGCAAACCGTGCTTGAATTTGTGTACAGCGAACAGTGATTTTAATGGCCAATAGTCACAGGTCATTTATCATTAGCCCTATGGTCAATACCCATTAATGCAACGGAGCGTTGGAAATAGTAATACTGCATTTTTAAACCCGGATTATATACTTTAGTACTTTGTCATGAAATCAAAGCTTGAACTATTTTTACATAAAGATAAAATTGAGGCCGGGTGCGACGAGGCAGGCAGAGGCTGTTTGGCGGGGCCGGTGGTGGCTGCGGCGGTCATTCTCCCCAAAGACTTTGAGAATCCCTTACTCAACGACTCCAAACAACTTACAGAAAAACAGAGAGAAAAACTACGTCCAATCATCGAAAAAGAAGCGGTTGCCTGGGCCGTTTCCATTGTGGACAACAACGAAGTGGACGAAATAAACGTGCTCAACGCATCCATTACAGGCATGCAAAGGGCTGTTGAACAGCTGCACACCACCCCTGAGCACTTGCTCATCGATGGCAACAAATTTAAACCTTTCAAAAACATTCCGCATACCTGCATTGTTAAAGGAGATGGTAAATTTTTGCCCATTGCAGCGGCCAGTATACTGGCCAAAACACACAGAGACGAATTGATGATGAAGTTGGATAAGGCGTATCCCGGTTACCAATGGGATAAGAACAAAGGGTATCCTACCAAAGCACACAGGGCTGGAATCGTGAAGTTGGGCACAACCCCTTTTCACAGACAAACCTTTAAATTATTGGATACACAATTAAAGCTTGACTTCTAACGAAACAGATGTAATAATTATCATTGTTTCAATTATGATTTAATTATTATATTCGCCCTGCTGTGGTAAACTGCAGTATTGTCTTGTAAACTAAAATTATATTAAAATATATCGAATGAAAAAACTAACGGTTTTATTCATTGCCATTGTTATGGTTTTCGCGGGAACCGCTAAGGCAGATGAAGGGATGTGGCTTCTTCCATTAATCACGAAGCTAAACATGGACAAGATGAACGAGATGGGGCTGAAGCTTACCGCCGAAGACATCTACAGCGTAAACAATTCGAGCTTAAAAGATGCCATCGTGATTTTTGGCAGAGGCTGCACCGGGGAAATTATCTCTGATCAGGGCCTGATTTTAACCAATCACCATTGCGGGTACGGAAATATTCAGGCATTAAGTTCGGTCGAGAACAACTACCTAAAAGATGGTTTCTGGGCCAGCTCGTTTGACCAGGAACTTCCTGCAGAAGGATTATCAGTTACCTTCCTGAAAAGGATGGAGGATGTAACCGATAAAGTTTTTGAAGGGGTAGACGAGAACACCGAAACCGAAAAGCGTAGGGAATTAATGGGCAAGAATATCAGTGCCATTAAAAAAGAGGCTTCGGAAGGCAATGATTACACTATTGACGTTAAAAGCTATTTTGAAGGCAACCAATACTTTTTGATCATATCCGAAAAGTATTCCGATGTCCGCTTTGTGGGCGCTCCCCCATCATCTATCGGAAAATTCGGTTTCGACACCGACAACTGGATGTGGCCCCGCCATACAGGAGACTTTAGTATGTTTAGGGTTTATGGCGACAAAGAGGGTAAGCCTGCCGCCTATTCAAAAGACAATGTTCCTTTAAAGCCTAAGCACCACCTACCTATTTCTTTAAAAGGGGTTCAGCCTGACGATTTTGCCATGACGCTTGGATATCCCGGAAGCACAAACCGATATTTAACTTCCTGGGGCATCCAAGAAAGAATGAATATTGTCAACGATGCGCGTATTGTTCCTCGCGGATTGAAACAAGACATTTGGCAAGAGGACATGTTAGCCGACGAAAAAATTAACATTCAATATGCCTCTAAGTTCAGCCGCAGTTCAAATTACTGGAAAAACAGTATCGGTATGAACCGCGGCCTTAAAAAGTTGAATGTTGTAGCCCAGAAACAGGAAATTGAAAAAGATTTTGCCGAGTGGGTCGCTTCTTCACCTGAAAGAGCCAGGACATATGGTAATGTATTGGGTAATTTGGAAAAAGCCTACACCGGCAGGTCAGATGATTTAAAAGCCCAAAGTTATTTGGTTGAGTGTATGCTCCGAGGAACTGAAATTATTTCATTGGGCACCAAAGCACTTAAACTGGAAAAAGATTTGGAAGACGATGATCGGGAAAAAGCTATAGCAACAGCCAACGGCATTGCTGCTGACTTAGATGCTTTTTTCAAGGATTATAGCGCATCTACCGACCATAAAGTTTTTTCTGCCTTGTTGGAATTATACCATGACGAAATCAGCAAAAAATACCACCCGGGTTTTTTTAACGATGTCGTTGTAAAAAAATTCAATGGCGACTTTGAAAAGTATGGCGATTTTGTTTTTTCCAAATCGGTATTTGCCGATCAGAAAAACCTGGAGGCATTTTTGGAAGAACCAAACCTAAAAAAACTTCGGAAAGACCCGGTATTTATAGCGGCGAAATCGACTGTTGATACCTACCGCAATCTTTACGAAAAAGTTATGGCGGCAAATGCATTGGAGGCTGAAAACAACAGGTTGTTCTTAAAAGGCCTAATGGAAATGAAATCGGACAACGTATTTTATCCGGATGCAAACTTCACCATGCGATTGAGCTATGGAAAAGTAGGCAACTACGAACCACGCGATGCAGTTATTTACAAACATTATACAACACTCGCGGGAGTGATGGAAAAACATCAACCAGGAAACTTTGAATTTGAAGTGCCGGACAAGCTTATTGAATTGTACCAAAACAAAGACTACGGCCAGTATGCCCATACCGACGGAACGATGCGAGTTTGCTTTACAACGGACAACGACATCACAGGAGGAAACTCGGGCAGCCCTGTTATCAACGCCAATGGCGAATTGTTTGGTTTGGCCTTTGACGGCAACTGGGAAGCTATGAGCGGAGATATTGCTTTTGAAACAGAATTACAAAAGTGTATCAACGTAGACATTCGATATGTTCTTTTTATTGTAGACAAGTATGCCGGGGCAACCCATTTAATAAATGAAATGACACTGGTTAAATAATCCCGCTCGACAAAAATATTAAAGGGGATGTGAAGGCATCCCCTTTTTTATGTACCATTCACACCTATCAAACATGAAGTACCATGCAATAGTCTAAATTGAAAATCAACACGGCCAAATGCGGCAACAACACAAAAATGCATGGTCGGAATAACAATACTTATTTTTACCTCTAATTTAAACCTTAATAAGTACGCATTATGAATATCCAGTTTTTACAAATTGTTTCGGCATTTATCGTGCTTTTTGCCGTAATCGACATTTTGGGCTCCATCCCTTTAATTATCAACTTAGAAAAGAAAGGAAATAAAATCAATGCGTTTCAAGCTGCATCAATATCTTTAATCATTTTGTTGGCATTCTTCTTTATGGGAGAACCGTTACTCGGACTTTTTGGTGTAGATATTTCTTCTTTTGCAATTGCGGGCTCCTTTGTGCTGTTGGTAATAGCCTTTGAAATGATATTCGGTATTCATATTTTCAAGCACGATTCTCCAGTTGGAGCAAGCATCGTACCCATCGCCTTTCCATTAATTGCAGGTGCCGGTTCTTTTACCACTATACTTTCACTGAGGGCAGAATTTGATTCGATAAATATTATAATTGCGTTGGTTTTAAACATTATTATTGTATTTTTCGTTCTTAGGTCAACAGATAGGGTTGAAAAGATAATAGGAGAGGGCGGTGTGTATGTTCTTCAAAAGTTCTTTGGAATTATACTCCTGGCTATGGCCATACGATTGTTCCTTTCAAATTTTGCAAATCTGCTAACACAATTCCTTCCGGCTTTAAAAGGTTAATCAATGGCCAAAAAAAACAAATACTATGTAGTGTGGAACGGACACAGTCCGGGCATATATACCAGCTGGGTCGAATGCCAAAAAAACATCAGGGGCGTTAGTAATGTTCGCTATAAAGGCTTCCCTACTTTGGCGGAAGCCGAAGAAGCCTATGAAGAAGCTCCCGAAAAACACTGGGGCAATAAGAAAGAAGCTGATTCGGAGAAACGGTTTGCATCCATCGACGAGAATCCCGACATCATTAGCAACAGCCTTTCGGTGGATGCGGCTTGCAGCGGCAATCCCGGAATAATGGAGTATCAAGGCGTATATACCGTTTCGGGAACACAGGTATTTGTTCAGAAATTTCCGATGGGCACCAATAACATTGGCGAATTTTTGGCGATTGTTCATGGTTTGGCCTATCAGGAAAAACACCAGTTAAACATCCCGATATATACGGATTCCAAAATAGCTATGAGCTGGATCAAAGCTAAAAAGTGCCGATCCAAACTTCCCTTGAACGATAAAACACAAGAGTTGTTTGCAGTGATAAGAAGAGCTGAAGATTGGCTCAAAAGCCATAATTACTCGCAACCCATTTTAAAATGGGACACCAAAAACTGGGGAGAGATACCTGCCGATTTCGGACGTAAGTAGCACCTATTGTTTAAACCCGCAATATGCATTAGAAATTCTATTACACATTGAAATTACTTTAAAACAAGACACTTCGTTGCATCACTTCAACTCACCAGAACGATGCTCCCGAAAGTAATCGGGACAAGTTATGCCTCGTTTCAGCAACGTCTTGTTTTATGGTATTTTAAATGCTCATTACGTATCTCAAATACGACAACCCGGGTTAAACCCGCCTGAATCTTTATCCTACATAAACTCAACTTCATCAACACATTACTAGCGTCATGTATGAAATGACGGTTGAGTTGAACCTATTTTGATTTTTGCTCATGAAAAATAATCTGCGCCTAGCAGCGTTCTGTAAACGTTTTTTTAACGTAGTCAAAAGTTAAAAGAACAATATTGGGGCTGTCAGATCAGGCGTGACGGGACCTAGTTTAACACCTGAAGAGGAATCGTAAATTCAACACGCGTTCCGTTTTCACCGTATTTAATCCTGTCTTCCACCAACAATGCCACACGTGCACCTGTATGATTATTATTGATCAGCTTAAGTCTTTCTTTAGTAATTTTTAGTGCCAGCGACTTGTGTTTTTTGGAGGAAGGACTGCTGCTTTCCCTCCTTTTTGAGGATATCCCCACACCATTGTCTTCTATCATGTACGACAGATTCTTGCCTTTCTTTTTAAACTTTACCGAGATATGTCCGTCGTCTTTTTTATAAAGTTCCCCGTGTTCAAAGGAATTTTCAATAAACGGTTGTGCGAGCATAGGAGGTATCATAATCTTGGTGTTCTCCAATTCTTCATCAATCTGAATCTCATACTTCACTTTATCGCCAAAGCGTTTGTTTTGCAGGTCGATATAAAAATCCAATATCTCTCTTTCCTGCTCCAAACTAATATATTCCTCCTTTGAATAATGCAGGACCATCCGCATCAGGCTGGCAAAATCAGCTAAAAAATCAACCGCATCCATTGTTTTATTTTCAAGAATATAACATTGGATGGCCGACAAGGAGTTGAAAATAAAATGAGGATTCATTTGTGTACGAAGCACTTTTTGTTCCAGACTGAGAAGACGCTGTTTTTCCTTCATGCTCCTATCCCTGGTATAAAAAAACATAAAAATCCCACCACTTATCACCAAAAAAGAAACCCCCAACGAAATGATGGTATATAACCTGTTCCTGGCTTTTAATTCCGACACCTGGCTTTGGCTTTTCTGTAAAACATATTTGTTTTCAAGTTCCAGAATTTTTTCGAATTGTTCCAAATTAAAAATACTATCCTTGATCAGCTGATGTTGTTCAAACACACGTAGGGCGTTTTCCACATCGCCCATGCTTTTGTATGCTTCGTATAAGCTAAATAAGTTTTCCCCCCGCGTATCTAACAAGCCCACTTTTTGGTTTATCAACTCGCATTTCTGATAAATGTCAACGGCTTTTCTTCTTTGCCCCATGGCAACGTACAAATCACCCAAGCCTGTGTAAGATTGAATGAGTCCGCTTTTCTTATCCAACGTTTTAAAAATACCGATGCCTTTGTTAAAATAACCTAAAGCCTCGCCATATTCCTTAACCCTGATTTTATAGTATCCTAAATTGGTATATACCGAAGCAATTCTATCACTATCATTTAGCTCTTCGTAGGTATGTAAGGCTTTTTTGTAATAATTATAGCCCTCATCTAATTCGTCCTGAAAAATTAACGAAACACCAAGATTTAATGCCATATCTGCCATCGACTTCTTATCATCCAGCTCCTCATATAGTGCTATGGCTTGTTTGTAATAGTCGTTTTGCATTTCGTATTTGCCCCAATGCCCTACTATCAAACCCATGTTTTGCAGACTTTTTGCCATACCAAGGGTGTCGCTTATCAATTTTTCAAGCTCAAAACTTCTCTCGTAATATAAAAGCGATTTTTTATAGTTAGCCTTATACAAGTACATTAAGCCTAAGTTGCTGAAGTTGGCGGCCATTTTAACACTATCACTGTTCATTTCCAGATAGGGTTCGGCTTTCCTATAATATTTTAAAGCGAGGTTGTAATGCTCTCGGTAATATTCTGCTTCTCCTAGAATATAATACCCTAAAGCTTTGTAACGAATTTGCGACTTTTTTGATTTCGACAATATTTCCCTGGCAATGCTATCCGCTTTATCCGTTTGTGTAGAAACTATCTCTAGTGCCAACTCTTGCATTTGCTCAAGCCTATCGTCAATTACATCTTTAAAAATATGCTCAGCCCCGGGATTCTGTTTCGAGTACAAATTAAAAAAAGGTGTTGGCAACAAAACAATCAGGAGAATAATACGGAAGTGCATTGGCTTACATTTAAAACTTTACCCCGGAAAATTGGACTTAGCTATGTTGGGGTAACCCACTATTGTATTCACCTTACTGCAATATGGTGAATAAAGCAGGTTAAAAGTAAGCCAATTAAATGAATAAAAAAAAGGCCGTTCAAACTTTTTGAACGGCCTTTTTCAATATTAAATAATGTCTTTTATTTTTTCTTACTGCATTCTTTTTTGCATTCAGCTTTCTTTTCACCGCTACACTCTTTTTCAGCACAGCATTCTTTTTTGCAGTCTTCGCCACATTTTTTAACTTTTTTCTCCGTTTTTTGCGGCTCTTGGATAGTATCGGTTGCCATTACAGGAGAAGCGATGGCCAACATAAACATAAAAAGAAACGATACAGCAACTGTCTTTTTCATAACGATAAATTTTGTATTATTAATAATTGATTTTGTTGTCATTGCAAATATTCAATGATTCATTCGCAATATATGTTATTTACTTGTTATAGCATGTTAACGAAACGTTAATAAAGTACGCCATTGCTTTTTTATTGATAAATTTGCCTAATATTTTGAAGCCCGGGGGAATATTTTTATTTTTAAATGATTATGGCAAAAAAAATTGACAAGCAATCGCTTTTGGCGGGAATTACCTTTGGTACCCTAATTTGCCTAATGGCAATTCAATTTCTTTTTTTGGCCAGATCGGCCAAATTAGAGGAGAAGCATTTTAACCACAGGGTTGTACTTGCCTTGAGTGAGGCCAGAAACGAAATTGCCCGTGAAGCCAACGCTTGCAATCACATGCGCAACTATGTCTGTGGTAATCATTGCCCCAGCGATCTTCAATCTATCAATTTTCAGAAAGCTGACAGCATTATTAGCTCCAATCTTGCCATACACAAAATTGAACTGGACTATACCTTTGAATTTATTAACGAAGAAAAAGGTGAGGAGAAACAACTTTGCGTTACCTGTTACGAACAGTCGTTAAATGGATTGTTGGCTCAAAGCGGCATCAAACTGCTTATTCAGTTTCCGGAGCACAAGCAGTTTTTATTGGCACAAGTTGGTATACTGTTCTATATATCCATGGGGGCCATCGTTTTTGTAATGATATCCTTCATCTTTACCTCCAGGTTATTCCGTAAGAAAAAACACATCCTTACCAACACCAAGGATTTCATCGACAATATGGTTCATGAATTCCAAACACCTATTGCCAATATAAAACTAGCCTCCAATCTTATTCAAAAAAACGCCGGCAACGGAATAAGCAGCGAAAAGGTAACCAACTATACGTCTCTAATTCAAATCGAAAACAATAAAATAGAGAATCATGTGAAAGACATTCTTAGTGTTGCCGCTATGACAACCTGCAAAACACAATTGACCAATGTTGACATGCACAAAGTAATTTACAGGAATGTAAAATCATATAAAGACTCGCTGAATGAATTAGGTGGCAGCTTTGAACTGAATCTGGGGGCAAACCATTATTTTGTAAAGGGCGAGGAACAATACCTTAACCATGCCATCAGCAACCTAATAGACAATGCTTTAAAGTACACTCCAACCCATCCTAAAATTAAAATAAGCACCTACAACAAGAATAATAAATTTTATTTTTCTATTACAGACAATGGAATTGGCATTGCTCCCAAAGATTATCAAAGTATATTTGAAAAATATTACCGGGTCACCAATGGAAACATTCACGACACCAAAGGTTTTGGGCTAGGGTTAGATTTCGTTAAAACTGTTGTAGAAAACCATAAAGGCAGTATAAGCATTAGTAGTAAACTGAATACAGGGAGTACATTTACATTGGCATTTAAATATATTAAGGATTAATGAGTTCAAAAACTAAAATATTACTGGTGGAAGATGACACCACTATGGGGTTTCTGCTTGTGGACTTTTTGGAATCGAATGGTTTTGATGTTAAATTATACAATGACGGGCTACAAGGTATCAATGCCTTTAATCAGTCTTCTTACGAATTTTGCATATTGGATGTTATGCTTCCCGGACTTGACGGATTCTCCTTAGCGAAGCGCATCCGCGAGAAAAACAAAAGCGTACCCATTGTATTTTTAACGGCCAAAACCCTTAAGCAAGACAAGCTACAAGGGTTTAATATAGGAGTTGACGATTATATTGTTAAACCATTTGATGAGGACGAATTACTATGCCGGATTAAAGCCATCTTAAGCAGATGTTCGCCCAATACCGAAGATATTAAAACTTTTAAGATTGGGGAATACGTTTTCGACCCACAAAATTTATTGCTGACCTATGATTCAGAACAAAAACGATTAACGCAAAAAGAAAATGAAGTGTTAAAAATGCTAGCTTCTTCAAAAAATTCAGTGGTTAAGCGGAATGATATTTTACTTTCCCTTTGGGGTGATAACGATTACTTTAACAGCAGAAGTCTGGATGTTTTTATCGCCAAACTAAGAAAATACCTAAAACGAGACGAGCATATTGCAATTGAAAACGTACCCACGGTTGGTTACGTGCTGAAAGACATATAAATCTCCTTATCAACTGTACTACATATTATTACATCAGCAAAAACGTTGAATTCACTGAAATAAAACAAACATTTTCGTGAAAATATAGTATACTCGCATATGGTAACATACCGAACCATAATTTAAATCCACCTATATTTAAGTTATTAATTTAATTACCAACTGCTTAAATCTATTCAATGAACAAGACAATTTTAAAGGCTCTTTTCTCATTACTATATATAATTGTTAGTTACTTTGCCTTAACCGGCCAAAACCTTCCGGAACAAAGAAGTTCAAAAAATAAAAAGTTATTTAAAAAGGCTATGGCGTTGACTTATCAAGACAACTACAAGCAAGCTATTGAGCTCTTCAAACTCGTTGTAAAAGATAACCCGAAAGACCTGGACGCATTGTTCAACATGGGGCTTTCATATCTGAACACATCCAACGGCGCTGATACTGCCATTATTTGTTTTAACCAAGGATTAAATGCCCTTAACCAAGATGAAAAAGAAGGCTATTTAGGAACCGAATTTGGACTTTCATTGGGTAAGGCATACCAGGTATCTCTGCAACCTTTAAAGGCCGTATCCATATACGAGGAGGTCTTAAAAAATACCCCCACAGAGGATACCGCTCTTATTCAGCAAATTGAAAGAGAGATTCAGGTATGTCACCATGCCGATTTCTTAATCAAAAACCCGATTAACCTAACCGTTAAAAACATGGGCAGCCGTGTAAACTCTATGTACGACGATCACAGTCCGTTGATCGCAGTGAGCGAAAATCAATTATTTTTCACTTCCCGCAGAAACTGGATCAAGCTCAGCCTTCTTTCTGATGGCCAGTACGCCGAGAAAATATATACCGTACCTTTACTGGCCAACAACTATGAATCTGCCCGACTGCTAAAAGTATTTTTTAAACAAAATGAACACGAAGCAGCGGCATCTTTGTCTCCTGATGGGAACCAACTGGTTTTGTTCCGAAATGACGAACATGGCAAAAGCCTTTATCTAAGTGACTATAGCAACAATAGCTGGTCTAGCCCCGTAAAACTGCCCTTCCCCATCAACAGTTATTCCGAGGAAACACACGGCTGCATATCGGCCGATAAAAGCACCTTCTTTTTTACAAGTGACAGAGAAGGCGGTTTTGGAGGACTTGACATTTATATGGTAAAAAAACTGCCTGATGGAAAATGGGGACACCCCAGAAACCTGGGCTCAAATATCAACACCGAATTCGATGAGGAAACACCTATGATCCATTACGATGGCAAAACACTCTATTTTTCGTCGGAAGGACATAACACCATGGGCAGGCTCGACGTGTTTTACAGTCAGATGGCACCTGATTCCTCATGGGCCTTTCCGGTTAACATGGGGTACCCTATTAACACACCTGGCGACGACTTTTTCTTTGTTCCTACTATTAATAAAAGTCATGCATATTACGCGTCAGCCAAATTTGATGATACTTATGGCGGATCCGACATATATAAGGTCGAATTCGACGCAGAATCCAATACCGAACTGGCCGTAATCGAAGGAGAAATAGACCCTAATTTCGGTAGTGACTTCAGCAAAATGCGCATATTGGTTACCCGAACCAACGATAACAGTTTGGTCGGTGATTATCGTCCGAATCCTAAGGATGGGAAATATATGATGTTCCTGGAGAACGGCTACGAATACCAGGTGAGACAATTACATATCGAAAACAAAGAAAAGATTTCGTATGTGAATGTCACCAGCAACATGAACTATTTAGAAACCAAAATGCCCGTCACTTTTAAAGATGTGGCCATGGATGTTCCTTTGATAAACACACCCAAAATTACTTCGATAAGCACCCGGAATAAATGGCCCATTGTCGAGAATGAAACCAAACAAAAGATTGAGACCAAGCACAAAATATTCGTGAATTTGCCGCAAAAAACAAATCTTGCTGACTTGCACAAAGAGGCAACCGAGCATATTGTTAAAAAATCCGACACTTTGCTCAGAAGCATAAAATACTTTTCCCCCAACGATTTTGTGTCTATCTCCTTCTTGCCTGAAGAGTGCGGAATTTTAGAAAAAATAAGCAACCAATCAGATAAGAAAAACATCGAGTTAAATTTGCGGGCAATGGGTGTGGATACCATTAACCATCCCAATATATATGCCGACAAAAAAAATTATTACTCTAAAAAACAACTCAAGCTATATAAAAATTCACGACGGGTTGAAATTGAAATTGTGGAGTTCCCGGAAATGTATAAATTAAGTATTTCTGGTTATACCGATGCAGGAAATACCAGATTAATGAATTTACCAGTGGAGCTAAGGCATCAAATTGCTAAAATAGGAAACAAAGAACAGTCGCTAAATCCTGCACTTAGTGCATTAAGAGTCAAATATGCATTCGAGGAAATAATAAAACTGATTAATTATGGTGTTGAAAATACTGAAATCAATATTATTCCGCTGGGAGTTTCTTATGAATTGAAGATGTTTGAGAAGTAATGATTACTTGTACAGCAGAAGATGAGATGTTCATATTGAAATAAGAATATATCCGAAGAAGACAACCACAGCATATCTGCTGTTGTGTGTGCGTGTGTGTTGAAAGATAAATAATGACGAAACATTTATCCTAACAACTCGTATCAATAACATTATCAATACGAAAACCACAATACTCATTACATTTTTTTCATGAGTTTTGAATGTCATTCCATTTTTTGGACAGACAGTATACTGCTGAATATATGCCAATTACCAATATCCAGTGTTTTTTATTAGTACTTTTTATTTTTTGAAACCTTTAAATTTGGCCAACATTCCCCTTCAAGGTATATGTGCATTTATAAACGTCGTATTTTTACATTACATTGCACTTAATACCAATTGCTTAAATCATATCTAATGAAGAAGACAATCCTAAAATTGCTTTTGTCTTTACCGTGCATCTTATTGTTGACAAATGCCTTACACGCGCAATCTTCAAGCCAATCGAGAAGCAACCGAAATACCAAGCTGTTTAAAAATGCAATGTCCTTGGCAGCTCAAGACAATTACAAGGAGGCCATCGAAGTTTTCAAAATAATTGTAAAAGATGACCCAAAAGATTTGGATGCGTTATTTAACATGGGCCTATCGTATTTGAACACTTCTAACGGTGCCGACACAGCTGTAATTTGCTTCAACAAAGGTATCGACATGCTCACCGAAGAGGAAAAGGAAGGTTATTTGGGAACCGAGCTGGGGCTTTCATTAGGAAAAGCATACCAGGTATTGCTAAAACCGTTACAAGCAGTTTCGATTTACGAAGAACTAATTGAAAACATCGACCCAAAAGACAGCGCTTTTATCGAAGAAGTAGAAAGAGAGATTCAAATATGTCATCACGCCGATTTCTTTATTAAAAATCCAATTCAGCTTACCGTTAAAAACATGGGCAGCAATGTAAACTCCATGTACGACGATCACAGTCCGCTAATAACGGTTAGCGAAAGCCTATTGTTTTTTACTTCCCGTAGAAACTGGATTAAGCAGAGCCTCCTTTCCGACGGCCAGTATGCCGAAAAAATTTACACCGTTCCACTGGCCTCTAACAACTGGGAATCAGCCCGTCTGCTCAAGACATTCTTTAAACAAAACGAACACGAAGCTGCGGCATCACTATCCCCGGATGGCAATCAGATGGTTTTATTCAGAAACGATCAACACGGAAAAAGCCTTTACATCAGTAACTACAATGGAAAAGACTGGTCGGTACCAGAGAAGCTGCCCTTCCCTATCAACAGTTATTCCGAAGAAACACACGGCTCCATTTCCGCGGATAAAAGCACTTTCTTTTTTACAAGCGACAGAGAAGGTGGCTTTGGTGGATTGGACATATATATGGTAAAAAAGCTACCAAATGGAAATTGGGGCACACCAAGAAATTTAGGCCCTGATATTAATACCGAGTTTGATGAGGAAACCCCGATGATTCACTACGATGGAAAAACCCTGTACTTTTCGTCCGAAGGACATAACACCATGGGCAGGTTAGATGTGTTTTACAGTCAGATGAATGAAGATTCGACCTGGGTATTACCTGTAAATATGGGCTATCCAATTAACACTCCTGACGACGACTTCTTTTTTGTTCCAACCATCAATAAAAGCCATGCGTATTACGCCTCTTCAAAATTTGCCGATAACTACGGAGGTTCAGACATTTACCGCGTTGAATTCGATGCCGCTTCGGACGCTGAACTTGCTGTCATCGAAGGCGAGGTCGATAGCATATTGGGGAAAGAATATTCGAGAATGCGCGTATTGGTGACCAGAACAACAGATAATCAACTGGTGGGGGATTACAGACCGGGCCCCGGCAATGGCAAATATATGATGTTCCTTGAGAATGGCCATGAATATCAGGTAAAGCAACTAAACATAGAAGACAAGGAAAAAGTTTCCTATATAAATGTAACCAGCAACATGAACTATGTGAAAACAAAAATGCCTGTCAGTTTTACGGATATTGCCATGGACGCCCCACTGATTAAGACCATAAAAACAGTTCTTGACAATGCACGAAACGCTATAGATCAAAAACTAGAAAAAGATAGCGAATTAACAGCTTCAAACAGCAATGTACCTGCCAGTACCAACGCCACAATTACCGGGCAAGAAACAGGGCCAAAGCCTGTTAAGAAAACCGCTTTGGCAACAACCGACAAAGTTGATAAACAAAGCCCTAACAAAAAAGGTGTATCTTCTCACCCCGAAAACATTAAAGCCGATAAAGAACATGTTTACGGCAACGCAAACCATGCTAAAAATTCAATCCGGATTAAACGCTATACCCTGCAGCTCATGGCGCTTAAAAGAGGACCTCTCCCCGATCTTAACTATTTTAAGAAAAGAAGTATTGAAAACGTGAAAGTATATTATTGCAATGATGGATTTACCAGATACACATTTGGTGAATTCAACAGCTACAAGGCCTGTCTGGAGTTGAAAAACGAGATGTTAAAATATAATCAAATTGATGATATTTGGATAAGGCCAACCAAGGATTTTGAAACACTAACAGATAAAAACAACCCCCTCTTTACTACACAAAAGAAGGGGCTATAGGCTATAATATTAATCCAAGCGTGATTATCTGGAAAGGCAGACTTCTACCATTATATCATTTAGTTTTCCTCTCCCTGCAAATGAACCCCTCTGGATTTTCCCGGCAATATCAAATTAAGCAACACCCCCACAACCGATGCCAATCCAATACCGGCCAGCGAAAACCCGCCAAAATCAATGGTTGCACCACCAATTCCTACTGTAAGTATTACCGAAACAATTACCATATTACGCGTCTTATGGAAATCCGCTTTTGATTCGATCAAGGTTTTAACACCTACACTCGCGATCATACCAAACAACAACAGCATAATACCACCCAACACCTCCGAGGGGATGGACTTTAAGATTCCACTCACCTTACCTACCAACGAAAACACGATGGCGGTTACAGCTGATATCCGCAGAACCCGCGGATCCGTGACTTTAGTAAGCTCAATCGCCCCTGTAACCTCTGAGTAAGTTGTATTTGGAACACTCCCGATTAAACCTGCAAAACCTGTAGCAATGCCATCACCTAACATAGTTCTATTTAGGCCCGGATCGTCCATAAAGTCTTTTTCCGCTACTGCCCCAATGGCATAGATATCGCCAACATGCTCAATTAAGGGGGCAATGGCAACAGGAATCATATACAAAACAGCTTCCCAACTGAAAGAAGGCAAGGTAAAATTAGGTAGCGAGAACCAAGCCGATTCCTGGATGGGCGTAAAATCTACTTTCCCCATCGCCAGTGACAACAAGTACCCAACAACAATTCCTATAAAAACCGGAATAAGCTTAATAATTCCTTTAAAATAAACTACTGCAATAATTGCCGACAACAGTGACACGCCCGCGATTATCCAGTTTCCCTTAGACATGTTGACACCCACCGGAGCTAACGACAGGCCGATAACCATAATAACCGGCCCTACCACAACCGACGGGAATATTTTTTTAATAAAATTAACCCCTCTAATTTTTACCAGAACGGAAACCACTGAATAAACAACACCTACCGCAACTATCCCAGATAGCGTACCTGCCCAACCAAATTTCTCGGTAGCAGCGGTAATTGGGGCTATAAAAGCAAAGCTACTTCCCAAAAACACAGGCACCTTGCCTTTCGTTATTAAATGAAAAATTAAAGTTCCCACACCAGCCGAAAAAAGAGCAATGGATGGATTTATTCCTACTAACAACGGAACCAAAACAGTTGCGCCAAAGGCAACAAAAAGAAATTGCACACCCAACAATATTTGCTTAGGTTGCGATAAGTGATTTTGTGAATGCATAAATTACAATTTGGAAATTTGTGCGAAAGTATAAAAAAATAATAAACGCTCGCGACCATGGAAAGTTAATAGTTTTATTTTTACCCCATTAAAAAAGCCGGAAAGACACCCCTGACTTTCCGGCTTCCTCAAAGATTTCTGTGTAATCTAAACCTATTTAGAGTGCCCCTAAGATAATAATTTTAAGGCTCGTTGTCAATTATAAAGACCGAAAAAAATATGACTTTTAACCATAATTTATTCTCAAATCAGTTACATTCAGACCAACAAAATCCAATACCCATAAATATTCAGCTCATCGCCACAACTAAATTTTAATTATTTTAGAATAACGGCTTCATTATATATTTTTTCCTATTTTTGAGAATATCAAACTAAACATATATGCAAAAAACTTTGACAAACCCCAATGCATCGTTTGGATCCATGCCTGTTTTTATGACAGCTATTTCAACTATACTTGGGGCCATCCTATTTTTACGTTTTGGTTGGGCCGTCGGCAACGTTGGTTTTCTTGGCGTAATTACCATAGTAATTGTTGGCCATCTGGTTACCATACCCACAGCACTGGCGGTGGCTGAAATTGCCACCAATCAAAAGGTACAGGGTGGAGGTGCCTATTATATCATATCCCGATCGTTCGGTCTTAATATTGGAGGAGCCATAGGCATCGCACTTTATTTGTCGCAGGCTATTAGCGTTGCTTTTTATATCATTGCTTTTGGCGAAGCATTTGACGCAGTTTTACCTTACATTTCCATCAACATGGCTCCGGAAGTGTTCAAAAAGATGGTGACGCTTCTTATGATGGCCATATTAAGTGTGGTGGTTTTGATTAGGGGTGCTAACATAGGCATGAAAGCCCTATATGTAGTTGTTGGCATGCTATTTCTTTCCATCATTTTCTTTTTCATGGGTTCACCCACCAACGAAAACCACACCTTCCTTATTAACACCACCGCAACCGATGCAAAACCGTTCTTTTACGTTTTCACAATTATTTTTCCGGCATTTACCGGTATTGCGGCAGGCTTGGGCTTATCCGGCGATCTTAAAGATCCCAAAACCTCTATCCCCAGAGGTACATTATGGGCTACTTTAATTGGAATGATCATCTACATCGCTATTGCTTACAAACTGACTATCTCTGCTACTCCTGAAGAGCTGGCTGCGGATCAACTTATTATGCAACGCATTGCCATCTGGGGACCGATTATCCCTATTGGATTAGCAGCTGCGACTTTATCATCGGCTATTGGCTCTATACTGGTCGCACCCCGCACGTTGCAGGCCATCGGTTTCGACGATATCCTGCCTTACCCACACCTAAACAAATGGTTGGCAAAAGGGAAGGAAAAAGACAATGACCCGGTAAACGGTACCATAGTCACCATCATTATTGCATTTTTCTTTGTTGGCATTGGCGATGTTAACTTCGTGGCACAAATTATCTCCATGTTTTTTATGGTAACCTATGGTGTTATTTGCCTCATCAGTTTTCTGGAACATTTTGCCGCAGACCCTTCCTATCGACCAACTTTTAAGCACAATAGATGGTATTATTCCCTGGCAGGTGCCCTATTTTCGTTTTGGTTAATGTTTCAGATGGAGTGGACGTATTCTTTATTCTCGCTTAGTATCATGGTCGTTATCTATTTGATAATAAGCAAATACCGTCCAGAACGACGTGGTTTGGAAAAATTATTCAAAGGGGTAGCCTTTCAATTAAGCCGGCAAATTCAAATCTTTGTTCAGCAGGCCAACAAAGATGAGCAGGAATATAATTGGAGGCCTTTCGCCGTATGTGTCAGTGCCGATTCTTTCGCAAGACAATCCGCTTTTGACCTCCTGGGTTGGATATCGCATAAATATGGTTTTGGAACGTATATTCATTACATCCAGGGATTGCTTAATTACCAGACTAACCTTGAATCGAAAAAAACCCTGGAACGACTTATCACGAGGGCTAAGGGCAGTAATACGAGAGTGTACATCGATACGATTATCAGTCCTTCCTATACCAGCGCCATTGCCCAGGTAATACAGCTTTCCGGCATTTCTGGCAAAGGAAGCAACCTCATTCTTTTCGAGTTCCCGAGCGACAACCCGGAACCGCTTAAAAACGCCCTGAACAATTACGCTTTGTTCAACTCCTGTAATATGGACGTTTGCTTTCTGAACACATCGTTAAAAGGATTTGGTTATAAAAAGGAAATACATGTATGGATAGGCAGGCACGACTTCTACAATGCCAACCTAATGATTCTACTGGCCTATATTATTCTCGGGCATCCAGAATGGAACAAAGGTTTTATTAAGATATATTCCCTGGCTCCATCCAAAGATTTCGATGGTGAAAAGAAAAAATGGCTCGACCTCATCAAATCAGGAAGGCTTCCTATAGCACCAGGCAACGTTCAGATGATACCTTTTAACGAAGGGGCAAACAAAGAGAACATCGTGCGAAAACAAAGTCACGATGCCGACCTTACCATCATAGGGTTCTCGCCGGAAGACATTCAAAATGGAACCGAGAGATTTACACAGTATGATGGTATGGGTAATATCTTATTTGTGAATGCTTATCGTAAAAGAGAATTAGAATAACCAGTCACTCTTTATTATCTATGCAAGAAAAACATAGCACATTCGCGCTTAAAACCGAGAACTGGCTGAGCAGCAAATCCAATCTCCTTTTTTATGTATTGTTGGGTGCGTATACTCTTTTCAGCTTATTGTACTTCAATGTCAAACCCAGCATTGCCGGAGATGACTCATCCTATATCATACGGGCCATCAACTTTATTGAAACAAATAAATTTCCGACCTACCAAGGCCCGGCCTACCCGCTGTTTCTATCCTTAATAATTTGGATAGCCGGCATGAACCTGATTATTCTAAAGCTAACATCAACAGCTTTTATGATCGGTTTCATTTTTATCTTTTACAGAAGTTTTAGAGGCAAGGTATCTTATATATCTTTGTTTTATACAATGGCCATTCTGAGCACAAGCCATCACTTCTTGTTTTTTGCGAGCCAGACCTATTCCGAAGCCTTCTTTATAGTGCTTCAGGCCATCCTTTTCTATTTTGTGTTTAAGGGAATGTCGAGCCGTCCCAATATCTGGATTCCTGACAAAATAGAAATAACTTTTTTGGTTTGCATCTCGCTACTCTGCGTAGCTTTATTTTTAACCAGAACCGTAGGGTTTGGGGCAATAGTTGCCATTGTTGTTTTTTATCTGCTTCAAAAACAATTTGCCAGAGTTTTGTATTTAAGTATTTTTTTTGCCGGGATACTCTTTCTTTTTTACACCGTCAGATACGCGGGTTGGGGTATCCCTGTGAAATCGGGTGAACAATCCTCGCAACTGCTGCAAAAAAACCCTTATGAAAAAACGGAAGGCAGAGAAGATTTCAAAGGGTTTTTAACACGGTATAAGGACAACTCGAACTTATACCTCTCGAAGCATTTAATGCGTATTGCCGGGTTTAGATCCGAAGGCAATAGAAACATTTCGCCTATTCTTACCATAACCCTATATCTTATTTTTTTAATTGGCCTTGTCTATTTTGCCCGAAAAAATAAAGCATTGTTTTTCACATCCATTTACCTGGCTATTATGCTGGGGATTACATTTTTCTCTTTGCAAAAAACATGGGATCAATATCGATTGATAATCCCTTTTGTGCCCCTTGCATTGCTGGTTCTTTCTGAAAGTTTGATTTCACCCGGCAAAGACAAAAAACTGTTTTTTATCGACAATTTAGTTTTGGCGGCATTCCTTGTTTCGGCAGTGCTTACCTTTAACAACGGCACTAAAACAATTGATATTACAACGTTGTCTAAAAACTTAAATGGCGACAAGCTATATGGCTATACTCCTGACTGGGTCAATTATTTAAAGATGGCCGAATACTGCCACAATGAGCTTGATGAAAAAATGTTTGTGGCGTGCAGAAAGCCCAACATGGCCCGCATTTATGGCAAAGGAAAGAAGTTCCACGGCATTTACCGCATCCCTTCAAAAAATGCCGACGAACTGGTTCAATACCTTAAAGAACGAGACATTAGTCATGTGATGATGGCAAGCCTGAGGAAAAATCCGCAAAGATACACCGGGCAATCCATTAATACCATTCAGCGATTCTTGGCAGTCATCGTTAAACAATACCCTAATTCTCTAGAGGTCGTTAAGAAATTTGGCAGCCAAGAGCCTACCTATCTATTTAAAATAAATTATGCGGCCACCGAGCCCGACAAAACCATCATAAAAAATGACACCATACAGCAATCGGGAAATTAAAGAATATTGGGACAACTTTTCGGAAAAGTGGATCAAATACCGCCGAAGAAGATCATATTACTGGAACTCCATTTCAAAATACTGTAGTTATTTCATTCATCCCGATTGTTCCATATTAGAGGTAGGGTGCGGCCAAGGCGATCTTTTGGATTCCATAAATGGGAAAGAAAAGACAGGCATCGATTTTTCGCCTAAAATGATTGAAATAGCTCGTAGGAGGTTTCCTCACATCCATTTTCATGAGATGGCTGCCGAGGACATTAAACTGCATAAAAAATACGACGTTATTATCCTTTCAAATATTATCGGGGTGCTGCCCGATGTAGAATCGGTATTTTTGCAACTGGCTAAAGTATCGCACGAAAAAACCCGAATAATCGTAACCTATTACAACCGGATGTGGGAACCATTTATCCGTTTTGCCGAAACCATTGGCGTTAAGCGAAAATCCCCGCGACAGAACTGGCTCTCTTCCTCTGATATACAAAACCTACTGTACCTTTCGGGTTTTGAAACTTACAAAGAAAACAGGAGCATGTTTCTACCGTACCATATTCCTGTTCTGTCTCCTTTCTTCAACCGTTTTCTCAGTCGTTTGCCCTTACTCAACCGAATGGGTCTAAACCAATTCGTTTTTGCACGGCCAACTCCCCCATCAATCTCCCTTAATGAATTAGATAACAGATATAGTACAACAGTGGTTATTCCTGCCAGAAATGAAACACGGAACATTGAAGATGCCATCGTACGAATACCCATGTTCGGAAAGGAAGTTGAAATTATTTTTGTAGAGGGTAACTCCACCGACGACACATGGCAAGCCATCCAAAAGGCGCATGAGAAATATAAATCATCCCACAACATCAAGATAATGCAGCAGGATGGGAAAGGTAAAGGGGATGCTGTTCGGAAAGGCTTTGCCGCTGCTACCGGAGATATCCTGATGATATTGGATGCCGACCTAACCGTACCACCTGAAGATTTGCCCAAGTTTTACAACGCTATCACCTCCGGTAAAGGAGAGTTTATTAATGGGGTCCGTCTGGTTTACCCCATGGAAAAAAATGCCATGCGCCCGTTAAACACCATCGGCAATCATTTCTTTAGCAAATTCTTTTCCTATATTTTGGAACGGCCTATTAAAGATACGCTGTGCGGGACTAAAGTAATGTTTAGGTCCGATTATGAAAAGCTGGCGGCCAACAGGAAATTTTTTGGGGAATTTGATCCCTTCGGAGATTTCGACCTTTTATTCGGAGCTTATAAACTGAATCTGAAAATAATAGATCTGCCCATAAGGTATCGCGAAAGAAAATACGGCGATACCAACATTAGCCGTTTTAAACACGGGGTTATCCTGTTGCGGATGGCTGCTTTTGCCACATTTAAAATTAAGTTTTGGTAATAGTTCTTTGTGGAGTAAAGGTATTTTTACAACTTTACGCTCGTTGAAAGATGGCATAGCTATTGAATTCCCTCGGTTAAAACGAGTAAAAGTAAACGAACCTATTGAACTCAAAGATCAACGGAACCGTTGTTTCTTTGCACTATACTGGTGAGTTACCCCAATGTTATAGAGGTAAGGAAATGGAATATTATAATTTATACCCATGAAACGCATAGCAATTTTCCCAGGTTCGTTTGATCCCTTTACAATTGGTCACGAAAATATTGTACAAAGGGCCGTTGACCTTTTTGATGAAATAATTATTGGCCTTGGCTATAACGCCCAAAAACGGGATTTTTATCCTGTGGATACCCGTATTGAGTGGGTGAAATACCTGTTTAACGACTTGCCTAATGTTAAAGTATCCAAGTATCAGGGACTTACCGTGGATTTTGCTAAAACCGTTAATGCCGGTTATATCCTTAGAGGGATACGTACCGCTGCCGACTTTGAATACGAAAGAGCGATTGCGCAAGTCAACAAAGCGATGACCGGAATAGAGTCCGTATTTTTATTAACAACACCGGAACACACACCGGTCAACTCATCTATCGTCAGGGACATTATAAGCCACAACGGGGATGCCAGCCAGTTTATTCCCGAGAAGATTAGACAAAAAATGGCCGAATACAACAGATAAACGATGCGAGGGATTTGGATAGTCATATTATTTGTCAGTTGGGGAATTACCAACGCGCAAAGCGACCAGGTCACTTTGCGAGGCAATGCACCCGGCTATTCCAATATGCGATTGACTATTGAACGACAAAGCAATTACATAACCCGCAGTTTTGAAGACTTAAAAACCTTTTCCGTTGATCCCCAAGGAAACTTTAGCACCACTTTTCCCGTTGACGAAATAACCAAGATATATATTAATTTAGGTGTATTAAGGAGCCACCTATATGTAGAACCTGGCAGAACATACGTCGTAACCCTACCCTTATACAGGCCAATAAAACCGGAAGACAAACTAAATCCTTTTTTCAATCCGGAATCTGTAGTTTTGGGGGTGCAAAATTCTTCACCCGACGAAATAAACCGCAGAACTGCTACATTTGAAGAAAAATACAACTCCCTGTTTAACAAAAACATCAAACGCATTGTTTTAACGGGAAATAAAAAAGAATTGTTTAAAATAAAAAACGAAACCGATGTTGAATTTCCTGCAGAAAATGGAAGTTGGTTTTATTATTACAAACATTTTAAATACCAAAACCTGTACGAATATGTTTATTCCAGTAAACCCCGAAGTGCCATTTATAAAGGATTTTCTACAATACCTGTTTTATATTATTTAGATACGTATTGGGCATCCTTTAACCGTCAGTTTAATAATTTTTTCCATTATTACCTTTCCTCGAAAGAAGGTCTAAGTTTTAAAAATACATGGAACAAATCCGAATCCTTTAAATTAATTACGCTATCGCTTTCCGAGGACACGCTTTTCAAAAACAGGGAACTGGCCGAATTGATCGTGCTAAAAAACTTATATACAGGTTACTATTCCAATGCCTATTCCAAACTTAAAATCACCAACATTGTGAAGAGTGCAAAAGACAGTTGTGCCAATGATCAAAACAACAAAATTGCATCCGATATATTAGACAAAATCACCAAATTAAATGTTGGCAAGGCTCCTCCCGAGTTTGAACTTCAAAATCTATCAGGATCAAAGACCATGGTGCTTCAGGACTACGAAGGGAAATTTGTCTACCTTAATTTTGCCAACACCAAAAACTATGCCTGCAAGAAAGATTTTCAGGTATTGGAGATGATGGCACAGACCTATAAGAAGGATATGGAAATAGTGACCATACTAACCGACGAAGATCCTGATGAGGCTATGGCCTATGTTAAGAATAACAAGTTCAGTTGGCAATTCCTTCATTTTGGACAAAACGCCAAGGTACTCCTGGATTATAATATCAAAGTGTTACCTACCTATTACTTAATAAATCCGGAAGGTAATATGGTGCTTTCTCCCGCCCCTGCTCCGGAAGAGAATTTTGCGCAAGTTTTTTCCGAAATCTACAATAACTTTCGCAGGAAACAGCTACGTAAAAACAAACCCCAAAAGAGGACTATCTACGACCTATAATTTGGTGTTAGGATAAATTCATAAGCACCCTCGCTGCTGTCCCACAGCCAGAATGGGTCGAAATTTTGACGAAAGCTCCATATCGATGGATTAACAAACCTATCCGTGAGAGAATCACTGTTATTCCCTCCAGAAAATTAACTATTTTTGTTTGCGTTGAAAACAAGCTATAAGCCCTTTATATACTACGTTTTGTCTTCTTAAGCACAATTCTTTAACAGAGTAATTTTGCAGATAAGTAAAACCATTTACCTAAAACCTTAGTATAAAGAAGTTATGAAACAAAATCAGACAAGTAACCATTGAATCCAACATTGAACAAATGAAGTATTTTCTAATCATATTTGTATTTACTATACTAACACTGCCTAACACCACCTTAGCACAAGAAAAGCCTACGGCAACTATTGTAAGTGAGGATTTATCTTTTTGCGAATCCGGGGATGTAATTCTCAAAGTGAAATTTACAGGAGAACCTCCTTTTTCCTTTCATTACAAACGAGGAAGTGCAACAAGCACTTCTCCTTCCACATCCGAATATGAATTTGATTTTCCATTTGCCGGCATCTCCAATAGCACGTCATTTGAACTGGTAAAAGTTTTTGACGCTAATTATCCACCTTCAGGTGAAGGTTCAACGCAAGTGTCTGGCGCAGTAAATGTAACCATTGATAACAGCCCCATTGTTGAAGCAGGTGTTGATGCTGCGGTGTGCGGGTATGAACACACGATGAATGGATCTATAACGGGTTCTACTACAAAAATATGGTGGAGCGACCCGGGTGCATCTACGACTTTTGAGGATGATGCCTCGCCCACTTCAAAGTTTACAGGCGATGTTGCGGACACTTATTCTCTAAGGTTGAATGCCGAAAACGGTGCCTGTAAAGACCTTTATGACGAAGTGGAAATTACCCTATACGGAAGGCCGAAAGGAACTATAAAAGACATCAGCGATTGGAAGTACTGTTCAACCGATGCACCAACACATACCATACCATTAGAATTAAATTTTGAGGGTAACAGTGATTTCAGTTATATCCTAAAAAATGATGCAGGCACAGCCAAAGGTTCATTTGTTGCCACTGAAGCTGACGAAGACATCTCCATTTCCATTCCGGTTTCCGATACCGAAACCATATCATTTCAATCCATCGAAGATGGTAACGGATGTACTGCCGAGTCTGCTGACATGATTGGACAAAGAACCGCTGTGGATGTTAAACCGGATGCAAGGGCCGGAGAAGATAGAATCGGAGAGAACCCTATCTGCGGAGCTGATTTTACTTTAGAGGCTGAAGCCAGCCCGGGTACAACAGGAAAATGGACAGCCTTGGTTACGGGAATCAATTTTTCAGACGATACACAAGCCAACGCCACAGCGACAGCTTCTTTTGCAGCTGACGAATATTACAGAACGGTGCCATTAAGATGGACCGAAACAACCACCGACGGATTGCAATGTGCCGATTTTGATGAGGTAGCCATTAAATTCATTAAGTCACCTACTCTTGCAATAACTTCCGTTACCGACGACGAAATATGCGAAGATAAATCGACCACTCTAGTGCTGGATCCAACAGGTAATGCCCCTTTTGAAATAGTTTATAATTTGGGCGGGTCTGCCATCACCGAATCCTTAAGCACTTCGGATCCGGAGCTGGATTTGATGTACCCCGAACTGGCCCTTGGAAATAATACCGTAAACATCACAAGGATAACAGATAGTCATGATTGTGTTTCAGACCTGAGTTTGTCGCAGGATATCTGGGTAGATGAGATGCCGGTAGCCAATGCCGGACCACCCATTGATACTTGTGGGGTAGAAGTTGATCTTTTGGCAGTGCAACAATACGATGACAGTGAATGGTTGCTAAGCGAAGGGCTTTTTGATGATGTGTACGACCCTACCAGCAAATTCACTGCCAACAACACAGGAACGTTAAATCTAGTGTGGAGGGAGACCAATGGACGATGCACGGACACAGATACAGTTATAGTTAGCTTTTATGACACACCGCGACCCGTTAAAGAAATTACCGACACTGTAATTTACGCGGCCAACTTCATCATACTGCCGGCAGATAGTTTAACCGTTGGTACGGGGCAATGGAGCATCATCGAGCCTACGGTAACCGGGGCTACATTTGAAGATGACACTTCGTTCAAATCAAAGTTCTCTAATTTTTCCGCCGATGAAACCTATCATTTGCAATGGAAAGCCACCTTGGCTTCGGCTCCCGAAACATGTCGCGAGAGAGTTCACAACGTATATATCGAAACCCATCCTCTGTTTGCCCCAACCGGCATATCGCCCAATAATGATGGCAACAATGATGTACTAAAAATTAAGGGAGCCGAAAACATCACCAACAATAAATTATCGGTCTTCGACAAACATGGCAAACAAGTTATTTCAATCAATAATTATGGAGAATGGGATCACCTAAAGGGAAAATACAAAAGGTGGCCTGATGAGGAATTCGGTTATGAAATTCCGGATCCGGGAATATATTTATATGTATTTGAGGGAGAAGGAATCTCCACGGTAAAAAATTACATAACAGTCAAATACTAGTATTACACACATCACAATATAATGAAACAGATTAGCCTTATAATAATTCTTCTCATTACGCTTTTGTCCCCTGCCCTGGGGCAACGAGAGCTTATTATGAGTCAGTATATGTATAACAGGTACACCGTTAATCCGGCGTTTGGTGGTTCTCACGAAACCTTATCGGCTTATGCATCCTATCGCAAGAAATATGCGAGTTTCGAAAATTCTCCTGCGGGAGCTTTCTTTTCCATCAACAGCCCTTTAAAAAATGAAAAAGTGGCTTTGGGAGCCCAGTTTTTTAACGATAAATTTGCCACGTCTCAAAACACCGGCTTTAATGTTTCTTACACGTACAGGCTGCAACTCAATCAGGAAACCAGACTGGCACTTGGTATCACAGCGGGTATGGTGAACTACAAATCCGATTGGGACGATGTTGTTTTGGCAGATGGTAACGATAGTGAGTTTATTGATGGAGAGCAAACCATGGCCCCATGGGTTGGTTTTGGAGCCGCTATTTATCACAACAGATATTTTGCCGGACTGTCGGTACCCTCTTTACTGTATCATGATAGATTTGGAACCGGAGAAAGCACCTTAGAGTTTACAAAAATAGATTACTTATTGACGGCAGGCTATCTCTATAAAATAAGCGATAATTTTTCGATACAACCATCTGCATTGGTCAGAGTTAATTTGGACGATGAAACATTTGCCGACCTAAGTGCAACAACATTTATAATGAATTCCGTAATTCTGGGAGCCTCTTATCGCACCACCAACCAAGTTATTGGTGTTGCCGGTTTTCAAATATCACCACAACTCCGTTTTACCTACAGTTACGACTACGACATTGACCCGATTGGCTCATATAACGGAGGTACGCATGAGGTAGCCTTACAGTTTGACTTTGGTTTTAAAATCGACTCACCGGATCCAAAATTCTTTTAAAAAATGATCACACATAACTTAAAACATATATTCACATTTATTTTGTTGGCCCTATTCAGCCTTTCGGTTTATGCCCAAGACATTAAAATTGTGAACCTGAAGACAAACAGTCCTTCTAAAAACGATTTTGCCCCATACGTGGTCGATTCTGTATTGTATTTCACCTCAAACAGAAAACATGAGCTGCTAAAATCGTACCTGAACCAGGACAACGAATGGGTGTACCGTTTGTACAAGTCAAGCATTTTACCAAACGACGGTATGGGTAAAGAAACGGCCCTTCAAAACCCGCAGCTTTCTAAATTAAACACTGCATCCATCTGCTGGTCCGCCGACACTTCTACCATTGTAATTACCCAAAATCAGTACAGTACCATAAAACGAAGCAAAGGTAGAAAGAACCTATTGGGTATATTTTTCATTCCCAATATAAACGGTAAATGGGGCAGACCTTCAGCATTCAAGCACAACTCAAGAAGAGATTTCTCCAACGTTCACCCCACCATTACACCAGACGGACAAACTATTTATTTTGTCTCGGACAGACCCGATGGATTTGGCAAAGCCGATATATACGAATCTACTGTCGTAAATGGGGAATGGACAGAACCGGTAAATTTGGGTAAAACGGTCAACACAGAAGGAAATGAGGTTTTTCCATACTATCATCCTTCCGGTAAATTATACTTTTCGTCGGAAGGCCACAACAGCACCGGTAAACTGGATATATTCTACACCTCTAAAAACAATGGCCGGTGGAGCGCACCCGTAAAGATGGAATATCCTATCAATACCGAAAGCAACGACTTTTCGTGCTTTATTTACGATTCTCAAACAGAAGGGTATTTTGCATCCGACCGAACGGGGAGTGCCAATATTTTTAAATTCAATAACCCCCACCCTACCTTTCCGGATGCTAAACCGCAGGTTGATGATACTTTTTGCTTTACCTTGTTTGAAAACGGCCCTTATGTTTCAGATACCTTGCCCTATAAATACAAATGGTATTTTGGCGATGGGGAAACCGCTACCGGGCTAGAAGTGGATCATTGTTTTCCGGGGCCGGGAAACTATAAGGTGGAGCTAAATGTGGTTGATACCCTGGCTAACGAAGATTTATATACGGTGGCCAGTTACGATGTAAACCTCGAACTCACCCAACAAATTTATATTTCGGCTCCCGACACCGTTAAAGCGGGCACTTCCTTTAGCCTTTCTACGGAGAAATCAATACTAAGAGATTTCATACCAAAACAATATTTTTGGGATTTTGGAGACGGGAATAAAGCAAAAGGTGTAACCATTCATCATATTTTTCGAAAAAAGGGTATATACACAATTACGTGTGGGGCCATTTCAAAATTTGATCCTACCGATAAACTAAGTTCAACACGACAGATTGTTGTCACAGAATAATCAATACACATGCATAAAACAACGGTACTATTATTATTTATAGCAATTGCGTTTAGCGCTATTGCCCAGCCCGTTCCGGCCATAGACGAAAACATACCACATCTGGTAACATTCGGAAACAAAGGTGAAACGGCTTGGGGGGATGACGATTATTGTCAGGTCATATTTTACTCTGTGCCTAAAGATCATACAGAACCTATCTTTATCAGGGTTTATGATCCGGATACCGGCGGCGAGATAGACGAACAGAAAGGAGAATGGGAAACCCGCATGAAATATAGTATTTATGGAGGTAATGGTGCATGCTCTGACAAAGATGCCAAACATATAAATTTAAAAGGCAACTATAAAAGTGGGACTTTGCTTGGCACAAAGTCCTTTACCGCAAATCCCAGATACGATAAAAGTTGGTATACTTTTGGACCTATTAACCCTACTGAAGGCGAGTTTTTGCCCGATGAATATGGCGGATACGTTTTTAAAGTAGTTGTGGAAGGTATTTCGGGAGATGACGGCAACTTATATAACCTGTTTCTAAGTAGCAGGTCTACCGAAAACCAAGCCGTTGAAGGTGCGTTCGCATTTTATTATAAATATAAATTTAGGTTACACGATAACTCAAATGAAGTTTCGCACATTTATCCTTTTATCGACGAAAAAGTTCAATCGGTTAAACAAGCCAACTTCGACTGGGACAACGATGGCATCATCAGAATTATTTCGGTTGCCAAAAACGGGGAATTCATGAAAACATCAGGTGATGACAATTGGGGTAATAGTCAGCATATGGTTCATCCTACCGAAAAAAACAAGTCATACGATATTCAAATGATAAAAAAGAAAGGTGCCAATATCAAAAACAACAATGTAGTCATTTATCTCAAAAACCAATATGGTGAATTAATCGAGTTCTACAGTGTTCCGATTGGAGGTATTCCAAAATATAAATATAGCATTGGTATGAAACCGAAAATAATACGAAACTAGGGGGCATGACATATATTTATAAAAGATTAACACAACTGCTTTTTACCATCTTGCTATTTGCAACAACCTGTGAAGTTCCGGCTCAATCCTTTGATTTTAAAAATTTTGATTCGGACATGGGATTGCCACAAAACTTTGTATATTGCCTGGTTCAAGACCATAATGGTTACCTATGGATAGGAACCGGTGAAGGTTTGGTGCGCTACGATGGTATTCATTTCAGAACTTATACACAAAAAGATTCGTTGGCATCCGACTTTGTATATTCGCTTTTTGTGGATATTGATGGCATCCTGTGGGTTGGACATAACAATGGTGCGTTATCGTATTTTAAAAACGGATCTTTCCACAAAATAATTCCTGCCGAAAGGGCAACAAGCCCTATTAATGATATTTGTCAGGATAACATGGGTAATATTTGGGCAACCGTGCAAAACAATGGTTTACTAAAAATAAACAAACAAAAACAGATAACTGCCTATTTCCAACACGATATTTTTAAAGACAAGCTATATTATTCCATATCATCCGTAGACCCTTTCAATTTTTTGCTGGGAACTTCAGAAGGGCTTTTACATCTGAAACTGAACCAGGATGGCAATGCTGAAAGGGTAGAGGAGATAATGGACATTCCTCCCACAAAAATAAATACGATTGTAAAACGCAAAGCTATTGAAGGAGAATACTGGATAGCGACAGAAGATGAAGGCTTTTACATGTTCCAGTACGATGAAAACACCGCAAAGCACTATGCCAATAACAAATTATGTGTCAAGTTTAATATCGAATATGAAAACATACTGGATATTTACGAGGAAAAAGATGGCAATCTGTTACTTGCCACCTGGGGTAATGGGGTGATTAAATTGTTTCTGGATGCAGCCACTCAAACTTTTATAGAATCTTTTAAATTCGATACAGAAAACGGTTTGAACCATGATTTTATCAGAGCGATTTTAGGTGACCGCGAAGATAATTATTGGTTCGCAACTTATGGTGGCGGTGTTTCGGTGTTGCTGAACGACTATTTTATCCATTACGACCTGGATAATATCGGTTTTAAACAACACAAGGCCAAGTCGGTAATAGCCACCCATTCCAACCTATGGATAGGGTTGGACAACGGAATATTACGTACCGACCCATTTTGTTTTTCCGACCATGAGTACTACGATACAGCACAGGGTATTCCCAACGATGAAATTACAGGTTTTGAATATGATGCCGACAGTACTTTTTGGGTGGCATCATTCGAATCGGGCTTGTATTTCAGAGAAAACGGGAATTTAGGTTTTAAAAAATTCAATTACACAAAAGGAGTAAGCGAGCCGAAGATTAATGACCTGGCCATTGTGGATGACCAGATTTACCTGGCGACCACATCCGGTTTCTACCTCGTGAACCGGAAAACCAAGGCAACAAGGTTATTAACAACGGAAAATCAATTGCCCCACAACAACATTCGCTTTGTGTTTATTGACGATCGTAATCAAGTGTGGATCGGACCTAAATCTAGCGGGATATGTTTGCTTGACAGCACTAGCATTGAGGTTCACAGGCTTTCCAAGTCACCACTCGATGTTTCCGGAATGACGATAGACTCCAAGGGGAACTATTGGTTATCCACTATTGGTAAAGGGGTATTAAAATACAACCAGGATACTTTGGTTGCCATAGATATTTCTGACGGTCTCACCAAAAACTACTGTTACGATATTGTCTGCGACAAAAACGACAGACTTTGGGTTGCCCATCAACCTGGCATTAGTACCATTGATTTAAGGAATTCACAAATCAGAACCTTCGGTTTCAAAGAACAAATGGGCGGTGATTTTTACGATATTTGGGAAGATCAGGAAGAAAATATATGGTTTGCATCGAGCCATGGCATTATTAAGTATTTCCCGGATAGAGATAAAAAAAACCTGGTTCCGCCTAAAATCAACTTAAACAGGATAGATATTTCCGGAACTAGCTATCCTCTGAATAAAGCGATTAAACTTCCATATCCCTATAACAGGAAATACGCTAAGTTTAGATTTGACTTTACCGGTATTAGCTTCAAAGATCCACTTGGCGTAACCTATCAATATAAACTTTTACGAAACGGGGATAAAGAACAAGAATGGATAGACCTGGGAGCTACCAACTTTAGAGAATACGAATTTTTGCCCGACGGTAAATACGATTTAAAAATCCGGGCATTCAATGCGGATGGTATCCCAAACAATAATCCGTTATCAATCCGTATTGAAATTGCGGAACCCGTTTGGAAGAAATGGTGGTTCTATCTCGTGTTAACCGCTTTACTTGGCCTATCATTCTATTGGATTATTAAAATCAGGGAGCGAAATTTAAGGATGCAGAAAGAGGCGCTTCAGAGAGAAGTGGACTCACAAACCGTAGTTCTGCGGGCACAAAAAAATGAGATAGAACGCAAAAACATGGATATTACAGCCAGCATTAATTATGCCAAGCGTATTCAAAGCTCTATTTTGCCACCCGTTAACGACCTGAAAAACGCCTTCTCGGAATCGTTTATATTCTTTGCTCCTCGAGACATAGTAAGTGGTGACTTCTATTGGTTTACCAAAAATAAGGATACATTTTTATTATGTTGTGCCGACTGCACAGGCCATGGTGTCCCTGGAGCTTTTATGTCAATGATTGGAACAACGTTGCTCAACGATATATACAAAACTGAAAAGGTTCATTCTCCAGCCGATATCCTTGAAAAGCTGGACACCAACATTCGGGTATTGCTTCAAAAAGAAAATAGCGAGAATGCCAAAGACGGAATGGACATCTCAGTCATCGAAATTGATATGAATTCAAATAAAGTAAGAATAGCATCCGCTAAACGTCCTGTTTTCGTGTATATCAACAACGAGTTATCCATATACAACGGAACCAGAAGAAGTATCGGTGATGATGTGCTGGCTTTAAATTCCAAATTTTTAAATTACGAATACAACTGTTCCAAGGGAGATTCCGTGTACGTTTTCTCCGATGGATATACCGACCAGTTTGGTGGCCCCAGAGGCAAGAAAATTATGAAAGTAGGTGTCAAAAACTTGCTTGAGGAAATTCGCGAAAAACCGATGGCGAAACAGGGCAGCCTGATAAAAGATTACTTTGAGAACTGGAAGGGCGACCTGGATCAAATTGACGATGTATTGTTTATGGGTATCAAACTATAAAACCACAGGATGCATTAGAAATCCTGTTACGCGAGTAAACTGCCTCAAAACAAGGCGTTTCACTGAGTTACTTCAACTCACCAGAGCTGTGCTATGCCTCGTTCTGGTGAGTTGAAGTAATGCAACGAAGTGTCTTGTTTTAAAGTAATTTCAATGTGTAATATAATTTCTAATGCATATTGCGGGTTTAATCCCGAATTAACACCTATATGTTTATCATCCATAAACAGCCATTGCGAAGCCATTCCTAATTCGTGAAGATTCTCGAAACTCGGGTTCAGAAACCGCTTTCACAGCAAGCCATACAGGTGCTTACCACACATGGATAATGAAAGTCAGGAAATCATACCATGAATTTTCGGGATTAGTTCCATAAATGATAGAATGCAAAAACACAAAGCACCGAAAAAACAAAAGGCTTTAATATTGAGAACAAACTAAACCTGTTTAAGTAGTTTGAATGGTTTTCTCCCAAAATTGAGCTTATTGTATAAGACAAAGCCAATACAAGAGCAAAAATCAATTGAAAGGCCGTAATAAAATAGTAAAGTGTAAAGTACAGAACATCGTCTACCGTCAAGGTTTTCAACACACCTCCTCCAATAAACAAACCTTCGTTATACTTTACCCACCAAATATTAAGCTGATTAAAAACCACTCCTAACAATAAAATAGAGAGCATGGCAAATACAGGTTTAATCCAGTGCCTTTGGCTTTTACATGCCACATAAGCCAGACCAAGTGATAAAACTGCCAGAATAAGATTAATTATCCCTTGTGTTAGTCCAAAGAATCCTGTTGACATAGCAAATCCAACACCGCCTAATATTTTGTAATATAGAAACAATGCAGCGAGACCACCAAAAAAAACAAAAGCAAAAAAATTAAAGACTTTTATTTTACTGTTTAATACCTGAGAAACTGAGGAACTGTTCATCGATTGATAAGTTAAGAGAATATCTTCGATAAATTCGAAAAAATATTGGACAATTGCAACATTCCTTGGCTAAAATCCTATATTCCTTGTATTGTTTATATGGTAAAGGGTTAAATTCGAATGTTTACCTAACAAACATTTCAATATAAAATACTGCCATGGGTATGGCAAATATCACAGCATCAAAACGGTCAAGTACGCCCCCATGTCCCGGAAAAATATTGCCCGAATCCTTAATGCCGATACTTCTTTTAAACAGCGACTCTATTAAATCGCCTAAAACAGCCATAATAGAAATAATACTGCTAAAAATAATCCATTCTAGCACACTTAGATCTTTCCAGAAGATAGATATTACATAACCAGCAACCAGTGTAAGCACAAAACCGCCCACCGTTCCCTCCCATGTTTTTTTGGGAGATATCCTTTCAAAAAACTTATGCCTCCCCAATGTTACCCCAGACAGGTAAGCACCTGTATCGTTTATCCAAACCAAAATAAATACAGAAAGGGGTAACTTGAAATTATAAACCCCATCCAAAAAAGCAAGCGAGTTTAACATGGCAAATGGAACCCCAATATATATGGCACAAACTAAACTTGTGCCTATACCTTCAAATGGCTTGTTTTGAACATCAAACAATTCTTGAATAAAAAGTAACGAAACAATGGGTATCAACAGATAATAAATTGAGTTTTCCGATACTCCAGACTTCACAAGAAAAGCCGCTACGTAAGAAAAAACGCCGATTGCCAAAGCGAATAAGAAATTAGTCTTTATTTTAGCCAAAACCAATAAACCGTTAAGCTCGTAAATACCGGCCAATACAACCAAAAAGAAAACAGCAAAAAAGGAAAAGGGGTGATAAAATATTCCACCTGCGACTACAATAACAAAAAGGATACCTGTAAGAACCCGTTGCCAAAAATTATTCATTTGTAAAGGATTGATGCGGCTACAAAATTAAGCAGTTAAACCAATTTTCATTCATTTTTGTCAATAAAAACAAATAATTCTTTTGGTCCATGTGCCCCCATCACCAATGTTTTTTCTATATCTGCGGTTCTGCTTGCTCCGGTAATAAAAGAAATCAGCGAGGGAAAGTCATCGCTATATCTCTTTTCCAATAGTTCTAAAGTATCTTCGGCAAAGGCAACTAACTGGGATGCTTTGGCCAATACGATATGCACCGGAGGGAACACGTTCATCTTTCTGCCGGAAGCGTGGGCACTGCTAACCACAACCGTACCCGTTCGGGCAATCAGGAATTCACACGCTGTAACCCCAACCTGCATTGCTTTGAAATCCTCCCCACCACTCTTTACATCAAATGCTGCCGTTGCCAATTGTCTTTGTATGGCGGTATCCAAACAATAAACTTGGTTTGTACCGTAATCTTCACAAATCTGTTCTATGTGGGCCACAAGTTCCTTGTGATTATCATGACAGATAACATGACCTCCAATCGCAGTTAATTCTTCGCTAAACGTGGATAATAAGTTTTTCGGGACGGGAAAAACCGGGGTATTTATATCATGAGGAGGGACAGGGTAACCCCTTCCCTCCTCCAATGATTTTTTTAATTTGGACAATATAGCCTCTCTTGACTTGCCACTATCCATGTTTATTTTTTGCTTTCTGACGCTGAAGGCTTTTGCTTACTTTCAACAATTTTTATATCGTTCACCGCTTGGGTATCATTACCCGAATCATCCAACTGAACAATATGCTTGCTGACTTTTCTTTTTCCGAAAATAGCTTCTAAATCCTCACTAAAAATAACCTCACGTTCCAGCAGTAGGTTTGCCAGTTGGGTATGTTTATCTTTATGCTCTCTTAAAATATCTTTGGCTCGCTCATACTGCTCTTCAATAATCTTAGACACCTCTTTATCAATGGCCTGAGCCGTGTTTTCACTGTATGGCTTTGTAAATCCGTATTCGTTCTGACCGCTGGAATCAAAATAACTCACATTACCCAATCCCTTACCCATACCATAATAAGTAATCATGGCATACGCTTGTTTGGTCACTTTTTCGAGGTCGTTTAAAGCCCCCGTGGATATTTTACCGAATTCCAGTTCTTCCGCTGCCCTCCCGGCTAATGCAGAACATATCTCGTCAAGCATTTGCTCCGTAGTGGTTAACTGACGCTCTTCGGGCAAATACCAGGCGGCGCCCAACGCCTTTCCCCTGGGCACAATGGTGACTTTTACCAATGGATGCGCATATTCCAACAGCCAACTCGTGGCCGCATGACCTGCTTCGTGATAGGCAATCGCTTTTTTCTCATCTTTGGAGATGATCTTATTTTTTTTCTCAAGACCGCCAACAATCCTGTCTACGGCACTTAAAAAGTCTTCTTTCTCCACAATCTTCTTGTCTCCCCGAGCTGCGATCAAAGCTGCTTCGTTACAAACGTTGGCTATATCCGCTCCGGAGAAACCCGGAGTCTGTTTAGCCAAAAACTCAGACTTAACCTCCTCGCTTAATTTTAGCGGGCGCAAGTGCACGTCGAAGATTTGCTGGCGTTCTTTAATATCCGGCAGTTCCACATGTATCTGACGGTCGAACCTCCCAGCTCTCATCAAAGCCCTGTCGAGAATATCGGCACGGTTAGTCGCGGCAAGAATAATAACCCCGGAATTGGTGCCGAAACCATCCATCTCGGTCAACAATTGGTTCAATGTATTCTCGCGCTCATCATTTGCTCCCATACTGGGACTTTTACCACGAGCCCTACCTATGGCGTCAATCTCATCGATAAACACTATACAAGGCGCCTTTTCCTTGGCTTTCTTAAACAAGTCTCTTACACGTGATGCGCCCACGCCCACAAACATCTCCACAAAATCAGATCCTGACATGCTAAAAAACGGAACATTTGCTTCGCCCGCAACCGCCTTCGCCAATAATGTTTTTCCTGTTCCCGGAGGGCCTACCAACAGCGCACCCTTAGGTATTTTACCGCCAAGGTTAGTATATTTCTCGGGTCTTTTCAAAAACTCGACAATTTCCTCCAATTCCTGTTTGGCTTCGGCCAAACCAGCAACATCCAGAAAATTTACATTAATATTGGATTCCTTATCAAAAACCTTAGCCCTTGATTTTCCAACATTAAAGATATTTCCTGCTCCTCCTCCGCCGCCTTGAGCGCCCATTCTTCGGAAGATAAATATCCAAATAACCAGTAATAACAAAAGTGGCCAGAGAAAACTCAACACCTCATTAAAATAGTTTGATCGTTGCTCGTAACGGTTCGGGATGGTTATTTGCTTACTTTGCTCAACACGACGCAAATCTTCCACAAAGCTATCCACGGAAGGAACCTTCACCACAAAATGAGGCCCCCCTTCCATTAAGGTTGAGAAGCTGTCTCCAAATTCGTCTTTATAATTTTCGAGCCTATCCTTTTTAATGATAACCTCCAATGCGTTTTCATTGGTAATTACCGTTAACATTTCAATATCACCTGAAGGTAAAACCTGTTCGGTAAATTTACTATAGGGCAATTTTTTCACTACCTCCTCCTGCTTTACCATAAAAAAGGAAATCAGTAGCAATAAAATTATACCATATATCCAATACCCGTTAAACTTAGGAAACTTAGGATTTGAATTGTTCCCGCCCTGATTAACAGGTTCGTTCTTTTGTTTTTGCTCTTCGCTCATCCGCTAAATAATAAATAACTGACTAAAATAAGTTTTCTATGTCGGTACGTTTGGCATCTGCCCACAGCTCCTCCAGATTGTAAAAACTGCGTATAGGACGCTGAAAAACATGAACAACCACATCCACATAATCTACCAAAACCCACTCCGCATTTTCTTTTCCCTCGATATGATATGGTTTTTCATCCAGTTTCTCTCTCACCAAATCTTCAACTGAATCTCCGATGGCACCAACATGAGTGTTACTGTCCCCATCACAAATAATAAAAAACTGACAGATACTTCCGTCAATTTCCCGCATGTCCAAAATAGCAATATTTGTGCCTTTTTTTTCCTGAATACCTTCAACAACGGCGTCTACCAATTGTTCAGTTGAGTTATTCTCTTTATTTGTCATTAAATCTTTCCGTTTTTTTTAATTACGCCTACCTTTGAAGCTGCTAAATTACTAGAAAAACACAAAGATACTACTTTTTTATATTCGGTTTTACTAACTACTTTTGTTCCTGGAATTATAAACACCTGCCATGATGACAATTTGGCGGAATTATTTTTTAGTATGTCAGTAAAATATCCTTTTAACATAGTAAGGTTTGAGCGCTTGCCTTCGACCAACAACCAACTTAAATCCCTACGCAAAGATCAAGCAATACCGGAATTTACGGTAGTAATTACCTGTGCACAAACAGCGGGAAAAGGACAAGCCGGTAATTCGTGGGAAAGTGAACCGGGCAAAAACCTCACATTTAGCTTGTTGTTGAAGCCTACCTATATCGAAATTCAGAACCAGTTTGTTATTTCCAAAGCTGTTGCCCTAGGTATTATAGATGTTTTTATGAACTTTTCGCAGGATTTTTCTATCAAATGGCCCAATGATATCTATTATAGAAATCAAAAAATAGGCGGGATCCTGATCGAGAATGCCATATCAAGGAATATTATTACCGAATCCATTGTTGGGATTGGCCTGAACATCAATCAAGAAGTATTTACCAGTGACGCACCAAATCCGGTTTCATTAAAAAATATAACCGGAACTGATATTGAATTGAATAATTTGCTGGAACAAGTTGTCAACGCCATATTAAAATACCTGGAAAAAATTAAAACCTTAAATTCGGATTCATTAAACCGTCAATACCTCAATAACCTGTATCGAAAAGAAGGGTTTCATCCCTACAAAGATGCAAATGGTGAATTCATGGCACGAATAACCGGAATTAACGAGTACGGGCACCTGGAATTAGAAACCAGCCATGGAGATAAAAGAAGTTACGCTTTTAAGGAGGTGGAGTTTGTGATTAGTTAATAGCCATTGGTCACTGGTCATTAGCCACCGGTTATGTTACCAACAACTATTGACAACCTACTAATGAACAATCCACTAACGACTAATGACCGTTAACTATTGACCGATGACTAGCGACCACTGACAAATATAATACGTTAATTATAATGATAATTGGCAATCGCGTCTCCCAGCATATTCAGGAACTTGTCGACCTGTTTGCCCACCATCATCTTCATCATCGGGTTTAAATCCGCTTTCAACGTCAGTTTTATTCGCGTATCATTAACGTCCACCTGCTTTAGCTGTACCCATAAAAAGAAGTTAAACGGCACTTTTCCGTCGGTGGAATATTTTACTGTTTTTACAGGTTCTTTATCCACAATTTTAAGTCCGGCCTCACCTATTCCATCCACCTTAAACCTGCAGGTATCCTCGGTGCTTTGCCAATCCTTGATTTTGTCCTGGGGAATCAGATCTTCAAAATTATTGAAGTTTGAAATAAAAGTAAAAATCTTCTCCTCGCCATGTAAAGCTTTTTTAATCTCGCTTTCGAACTTTGTCATATCTCCTTTTAGTTCTTAAAGTTTAAAGTGAAAAGTTTGTAAACTTTGTTTTTGTGAGCTTTCTTCAAAAAATAAAACAAACATATACCCACGTTACAAAAACAACGGTATGTGTTAACAAGTTCAAAACTCTTAAAATTGAGTTATTAGCATCTTCTTGCAATACTGCGCGACAAGTCATCTATAATCTAACTCTCTGCTATAAGGCTCAATGATTTCCGTAATGAATTTCAAAGTAAAAAAATGATTGCAAGTGATTGTATTCAGGTTAGAAATAACAATTTCACATTCAAACTTTATACTGTTGAACTCTGCGAACTATGCACCAAGCTTTACTTACCCCAATGAGCGGGATCATTTCTCCAGCTTGATAACGTTTTAACATCATCGGTCGATACGTAGCCGGTTTGTGCAGCAACCGCTATTAAGGTTTGGTAATCGCTTAGCGTATTCAGTTTCACTACTTTTTCGGTAAAATTATCAACCGCGGTTTGAAAACCGTAGGTAAAAATAGCTGCCATACCCAACACCTCGCAACCTGCTTTACGCAAAGCCTCAACCGCTTTTAAGCTACTTCCTCCTGTCGAAATCAGGTCTTCGATAACCACGACTTTTTTACCCGGCGCAATATCCCCTTCAATCAGGTTTTCCATACCGTGCCCCTTTGGCGAAGAACGCACATAAACAAATGGTTTTTTCAACGCATCGGCCACCAAAGCACCCTGGGCAATCGCACCTGTAGCTACACCTGCAATTACATCGGCTTCAGGATATAACTCATTCACTAAAGCTACAAACTCCGACTTAATATAGTCCCGCACTTCCGGGAAAGATAATGTTTTCCTGTTATCGCAATAAATAGGAGAATTCCATCCCGAAGCCCATGTAAACGGGTTTGTCGGTTGCAATTTAATTGCCTTAATTTGCAGCAATTGTTTTGCTATAGTTTCTGACACTTTTTCCATGCTGCAAATGTATAAAGTTTTTTTTAAGGATAGAATTGTTTTTTTAACAGACAATATTGAACGGGACCTAAGCTCCGATTTTGGCGCAATATTTAAATACTCTAATATTAAGGAGTTACAGGACTTTATTTTAAATTTCGAAAGAAAACTGGAAATCAAGAAGGCTTATATATACCATCACGATATGGACGAGCTAATGGAATTGTTTTCTTCTTGCTTTAAAAGAATAGATGCAGCCGGCGGGGTAGTCTTTAATAAAAAAAACGAAATATTATTTATCCACCGATTGGGCGTTTGGGATTTACCCAAAGGAAAGGCTGAAAAAGGTGAATCTATCCAGGAAACGGCAGTGAGGGAAGTGGAAGAGGAATGCGCTATTTCGCCCCTAAAAATCATTAAAGCCTTAAATCCCACCTGGCATACCTACACTTTAAAGAGAAAGTTAATACTGAAAAAAACGTATTGGTACAAGATGAAGTATGAGGGGTTTGACAACCCCAAACCACAAGCAGAGGAGCATATAACAGCGGCCGAGTGGATTCCCCATAACGAAATATATAAAGCGATGCAAAATACCTATCCAAGCATAAAAGAAGTTTTGGAAGAGGTGGATTTTTGACCAATACATCTTTTTTGACACAAAATGTAGGTTTTATAGGGATAGCTGCACCAATACGGTATTTTTTTTTATATTTTTATCCTTATTTTTAAAGTTCAATCACAACACACATGACAGCGCAGGAACTAGAATTCGAGAGCAAAAAGGACAAACTACGGTTAGAAGCGGTTGATAAAGAATTACAACGCCTTAGAAAGATTAGCAGGAAACAGTCGGGAAAAATCACAAATCTTCGTAAATCCTTATATTTTCAGGCTTTCTTTTTTGTATCCTTATTTGGGGTTTTACTCTTAAGGGGAATGATTGATTTCTCGGGTAATTCATCGTCCAATAAACAAATAGATTCTTTGGTTGAAAAATATAACGAGCTTTCAAAAAGACAAAGTGCCCTTTCAACCACATTGGTATTGTACAGGGACAGCTTAAATAAAATGGTAGACCAGAACAAAATAGATCGCAACGAAACGGGTTATAAATACCGTGTTCAGATAGGTGCCTTTAAGGAAATTAACCTAAACGACTATTCGGCAAACCTGGTTACCATCAACCAGGAGACTTACGACAGTATTTACCAATATACTTTAGGTATGTTTGATGAATACGAAAAGGCTTTGGGATTTTGGAACAACATAAAGAAAATGGGGTTCAACGACTCGTTTATTATCGCCACAAAAGATGGCAGAAGAATTCCTTTGGAACAATTACCGCCTGAAATTAAAAAAGAAAATGATTCTATTTCCATTAATTACCAGAATTCCGCTCCAACTACTTACGCCGCTAAGTTTTGAGAAGTTCTGGGAAAAAGGGCTTAGGGCACTGGGATTAAAGAGGAGATAGAGGGAAGCAGTTGGCGTTTACTTTACCCTCCCCTTTCATTATTGTATCCTTCTGGCTTTTCTATAAATCGTCCTTGCCTATTGCTTTATCTTCTCCATTTTCATTGTTCACTCCCCATTAATCAACACCTCCCTCACATAAGTAGCAATTTTCCACCTGTCATCCGGTAATATTTGTCCCTGGTGGGCTCCCATTACTCCAAAGCCCACTGAAATTACGTGAAAGATTTCGCCATCGGGATTAGCGGTTACTTTATCGGCCAACAGACTTGCCGGAGGATAGGCATATTTGCCACTGGTGTATAAAAAGCCCTTGCCATCCCCTTTATCGCCGTGGCAATGCCAGCAGTAAATATTATATAATCGCTTACCTTCAGCTAACAGCTCCTGGCTGCCTGATTCCCCTGCATAAGGGTTTTGTAATTTCTGACCGGCCAGCTTGCGGTTTTCATCGGTCTTCTCGAATTCATAGGGAATCATTCCGCGAGGAATCGTATTTTCAACGGGCATCAGATTGGTTACCCCACCTTCCAGAACCGGGTTTTCGCTATAGGTTTCGTAACTTCTCGACTGCTCCATATCAGGAAAATAACTATATCCGGGTTTATTCCTGTCGTTATCGCAAGAAATCAAAACCGCAACAATTATAATGACAACACTAAGTTTACTTAATATTTTCATAGTCAAAACTTTCTTTAAAGTATGGATGATTTTCAGGAACCAGATTTCCTTTAGTTAAGGCTTTAAAAACAAACCAAGCAAAGATGGAAACATATAATACCGATAGTCCAATTTCGAACAGACCAATATGTGCGTGTTCTGCTCCAACTGCTCCAGGCATAATGGCCAGAAATAAATCAATCCAGTGCCCAACAAATACAACAATAGCCGTATAAAGCAACCAATCCGTTTTACGTTTGTTTCCCCTCGACATCAGCGCAAAAAACGGAACTACAAAACAAATTATCAGATTTACATAAAACAAAGCCTCAAAGCCTTTGATGCGCGTTACATAATAGGTGGTTTCTTCAGGTATATTACTGTACCAAATTAACAGGTACTGCGAAATCCATAGGTAGGCCCAAAATATGCTGAACCCGAACAGGTACTTACCTAAATCGTGCAGATGTTCATCGTTGACGTGATCCATATAACCCATCTTTTTCATCACCACTAAAAAGATGATAATAACCGCTATGGAATTGGCAAACATACCGATGAAAGTATACCAGCCATACAGCGTGCTAAACCAATGCGCATCGATACTCATCAGCCAATCCCAGGCAGATGTAGAGCTGGTAATAGCAAAAAACACAATAAACAAACCGGACAATGTACGAAGGCGATTAAACAGTTTTAAGTCGGGATTGGTATCACTCAATAAGGAAACCTTGCGGATATTGTGAAATAAGAATATCCATCCACCCAAATAAACAAACATGCGAATAATGAAAAACGGCATATTCAAATAACCTTGCTTCATTTGCAACACACGATCCAAATGTTCGGTATGCGACCAGTGGTACAATGAATGTGCTCCAAAAATAATAGGAATAATCATTACAGCGCCCAACCATATTTTACTCCCCATGGCTTCGGCAATACGCTGAATAGATGTTTGCCAACCCGATTCTGCAATCAGGTGAACAGCAACAAAAAATCCAGCTCCCAGACACAAACCGATAATCATAAATCCGTTGAGCAAAACATTGGCCCAAAAACGATGACCATCAATCCCCCCTGCAAAATACCCCACTAAGCTCAGCACCAACCCAACTATTGCAGTTACAGTCAGTGTTGTTGTCAGTTTTTTTGAAACGATAAATTGCTTACCCATCATTTTGCGTTTTAGTAGGTTCAACTTGCTTTACTTCCTGTGCTCCGACACTATTTAAAACCTCCGTAATCCGATCGGATTGATTGTTCTCATCTTCCAGAATTACCACCAGAAAAGCATCATCGGATGTTCTCTCATCGAAAATAACCGTAGGGGCACCAGGCCCTAATCCTGAACGAATCAAGAAACCGAACACCAACGAAATGGCTGCAAATAAAACGGCCAACTCAAACGTCACGGGCACAAAGGAGGGTACCGACAAGTATGGTTTACCTCCGAAATTGATGGGCCAACTTTCGGTGAACACCCACATCTGAAACCCAAAAGCGACAATAGCTCCCAATGCTCCGGCAACAAACCCTAACCGAGGCAAACGTGATCTTTTTAGCTTTAATACATCATCCAATCCATGAACCGGGAAAGGCGTTCGCACATCAAAAATAGAAATGCCCTTGGCCTGAATTTCTTTTATTCCATTCATGAGATCTTTATCATCCCAGAATATTCCGGTTACAAACTTATTATTTCGCATCCTGACCTCCTTTCCTGATAAAATTTTCACCCGAGCTCTTCAACACACTTTTTACTTCGGCAATAGCTACTACCGGGAAGAACCTGATAAACAAAAAGAACATGGTAAAAAACAACCCAAAAGTTCCTATATACACCCCGACTTCGACCCAGGTGGGTGAATACATAGCCCAACTCGATGGCAGAAAGTCCCGGTGAAGAGACGTAACAATAATCACGAAACGTTCGAACCACATGCCAATATTTACAAAAATGGAGATGATAAAAGTGGCGGCTAGATTTCGCCGGATCTTTTTAAACCAGAAGAGTTGGGGCGTGATAACATTACACGTCATCATAATCCAATAGGCCCACCAGTACGGCCCAAAAGCCCGGTTAACAAAAGCATACTGCTCGTAGACGACGCCCGAATACCAAGCCATAAAGAGCTCGGTAAGATAGGCGATTCCGACGATAGAACCCGTAGCAATGATTACTTTATTCATGGATTCCACATGACCAACCGTGATATAGTTTTCCAGGTTTAATGCTTTGCGCGTAATTATCATCAAAGTAAGCACCATGGCAAAGCCCGAGAACACCGCTCCTGCCACAAAATAGGGCGGAAAGATGGTGGTGTGCCATCCGGGAATAACCGATGTGGCAAAGTCCATACTAACTATGGAGTGTACTGAAAGTACCAATGGGGCAGCCAATCCAGCCAATATCAGACTCATGCTTTCGTGGCGGGACCAATGACGCGCCGAACCGGTCCACCCAAAACTTAGTACAGTATATACTTGTTTTCTTATTCCTTCTTTTAGTCTGTCACGAATAGAGGCAATATCCGGGATCAAGCCCATGTACCAGAACAATAAAGAAACGGTGAAGTAGGTTGAGATGGCAAACACATCCCATAATAATGGCGAGTTAAAATTCACCCATAAATCACGTGTGTTTGGATATGGGAAAACAAAAAAGCCAAGCGGCAAACGCCCCATATGCAACAGCGGAAACAGCCCGGCACACATGACGGCAAAGATAGTCATAGCCTCTGCACTCCGGTTAATACTGGTACGCCACTTTTGCCTGAACAGCAATAAAATAGCAGAGATAAAAGTACCGGCATGGCCAATACCTACCCACCACACAAAGTTGGTGATACCCCAGCCCCAACCAATGGTTCGGTTTAATCCCCATGTACCGATCCCGTCCCAAACGGTGATATAAATAGCAAAACCACCAAAGCCCAAGGCCAGTAAGGCCAAACCCAAACCAGCATACCAAAGCGGCCCCGGTTTTCCTTCCATCGGCTTTGTAATGTCGTCGGTTACCTGTTTATAACTTTTGGACCCGGTAACCAAAGGCTCCCTTATTGGCGATACATACATTAGCTATGCGTTTTATACCTTTATATAATAATAAAATACTCTTGCATGCCGATATATAAAAGATGAGCGGTAATGATCAAAATTCAATTAACGTTCAATTCATTTAATGATCGGTATTATGTTCAGGTTCTGATTTTACTGTTTCCTCAATATTTCTCACTTTAGTCAGATAAGCAACACTAGGCAAGGTATGCAGTTCTTCTAACAAGTGATACCTTCTCGGGTCTTTCATCATTTTGCTCACCGCACTATTTTTGTCGTTCATATCGCCAAAGGTGATGGCTTTGGCCGGACACCCCTGTTGACATGCTGTCTGAATTGCTCCATCCTGCAGTGGCTCTCCTTCTTTTTTAGCTTCCAGCTTCTTCTCTTGAATCCTTTGGATACAGAATGAACATTTTTCGATGACTCCTTTGGCACGAACGGTTACATCCGGATTGAGCACCAACCTTTTTAAGTCCGTTGACATTCCGGTAACATCCACCCTGTTATAAGGAATGGCATCTGCCCCCGTATAATCGTACCAATTGAAACGACGCACCTTGTACGGACAGTTGTTGTTACAATAACGCGTTCCGATACAACGGTTATATGCCATTTGATTAATTCCCTCCGAACTATGGTTGGTTGCAGCAACAGGGCAAACATTTTCGCAGGGTGCATTATCGCAATGCTGGCACATAACCGGCTGGCGCACCACTCTTAAACTGGCCGGATCATCAGGTGCTTGCGTATAATACCGGTCAATACGCAACCAGTGCATTTCGTGCGAACGACGGACTTCATCCCGGCCAACAACAGGCACGTTGTTTTCCACGGAACAAGCCACCACACAAGCATTACATCCCGTACATGAGTTTAGGTCGATAAACATGGCCCAGTGGTGCCCTTTGTATTCATGCTTCTTATATAAGGAGGTGTGAAGTTTCTCTATTTCGGCATGCATCTCATTGCCTGAAGCAGGATCTTTCAGGTACTCACTCAGCGATGTCTCACGAACCAACGCTCTTCCTTCCATCGAATGATGGGTTTGCGTTGTTGCCAACTCATACGTTCCACCGGTACTTTTAACATCACTGATGGGCGTATAATATGTTACCTCTCCCTCTTTATTTTGTAGCAAAGACTTAATATCTTTTCCTATCACTTCCGGATTCGGGCCTTCCATGGTTCGCCCATAACCTAATGCCACACTGATAACCTTATCATGATTACCGGGTTGAACGAATACTGGCAGCTCCATTCCGGCCACAGAAATAACATCCCCCTGGCTCCATCCTTCTTCCTCTGCTAGTTTTGGCGAAACAGAAAAGTAATTATCCCAACAAACCCGCGAAACCGGGTCGGGCAATTCCTGCAACCAGGGATTATTAGCCAACCTGCCATCTCCGACGGGCACGGATTGGTACCCCATTAATTCTAATCCGGCTTCAGTTTTTTCGGCAAGTGCTATTGAGGCAGGGGAACTTAGATCAGGTACCTGGAGCTTTCTGGTTCTATTTAAGGTTTCCATATCCCATATTCCTGCACTTAATGTTTTTTTCCAGGTTGAGATAAACGGGTTATCCTCTTCAGATTTAGCAATAATATTCTCGTTCCAATACTGATGAAGATATTCGTACGAGCTGGCTTCCTCTCCCAGCCAGCTTAAGAATATCTCATTCATGCTTTTTGTATTGTAGATAGGCCGTATTACAGGCTGTGTTAAACTGAACACTCCAGATACCGGTTCCGCATCATTCCACGATTCGAGAAAATGACTTGCGGGAAGCACATATTGGCATAGTTCGTTGGTTTCGTCTTTTTGCGAGGTAACATTAACCGTGAAACCAACGTTCTTGACAGCTTCTTTAAAAGATACGGCATCAGGCATATTATAAGCCGGATTCGATTCCAGACAAACCAAAGCGCCCACTTTACCCTCTTTACAACCCTTCACTAATTCGGACAATGCAACATCATTTCCTTGATAAAGATTGATCTCCTTATTAACATCGATGGTCGATTCGAAACTTCCGAGCATGGCATTAATGCCAGCTATTAAAAGCTGTATATTTTTATCGTTTGAACCTGAAACCACTAATGAGGATGACATGGCATGTACCAATTGTTGCGCTACCTTACTTACCTCGTTTTCGAACCCACCCTTATTCAAAGCAGGTAGATGTAATGATTTAGCTATTTCGTTGTATAGCGATAGTACATATCTGCCTTCCTCCGATGGCTTAATCACATATCTGTCATCTGCATTGGAGCCGGTTAAGGACATAAAACCTTCAAAGTGAATATGCTTGGATATCTTTTTCTGACCGTTTTCCAGTTTTCTGTTTTTGACATATTGATTGGTAAAAGCTGTTGGCATTAGCCAGGTTCCCAGAAAGTCGGCAGCAAACGAGACCACAACTTCAGCCTTATTAAAATGGAACATCGGTATTATGGCTTCCCCAACCACTTCTTTGTATGCTTCCCTAATTCCTGAATAAGAATAAGGATCCAAAGTAACCTGTTTGCTATTAGGGTATATAGCCAGAAGTTTTGAAAACAGTGATTGCTGCGAAGGACTAATCACCGTTTGGGTTAAGAAGATGATGTCTTGATCAGCACTTATATTTTTTAATTGGGCTGTAATATCGCTGTTGGCTTTTTGCCAACTCGTCTCCTCACCATTAAAAGTTGGATTTCTGGGCCTTGACTCATCATATAAATTCAACAACGAAGCCTGCACCTGAGCAGAGGTTCCACCTTCGGTCATCATGCATAAATCGTTGCCTTCAATTTTAATGGGACGCCCATCACGTACTTTCACTAAAATAGGGACGGCCTCACCTCCATTGTAGAAAGTAGACGCATAAAAACTAGCTACACCCGGACGTACCTCTTCAGGCTGGATCAATAAAGGAATAGCTTTTTTAACGGGGCGCTCGCAACTGGCCAATACGGCAGCAGAAGCAACACTAAATCCAAAATACTTTAAAAAATCCCGGCGTGAAGCTTTTAATGCTTCACTGGCTTGGATTTTATTGGGCAAGTGGGCATTATCATCCTTGGCTCCTTGTTTATATTCTTCTATGCTTTTCCAGTATTTCTTCATTCGAAACGATTTGTATAATAATTATTTCAGTTCGGGATTAATTCATAATCCACTGGTTACTTAGCATTACTTAACACCTGTTTAATGTTCCGGCTCTCATTATGCGGAACCCGCTACTTGTCTCTCATCACTCCATACTATCAATAGTGACACTTCATACAATCATTGGCACCAATATCTACGGCCTTGATGGAGTCCCTAACCCCTTGGGAAAGCTCATTGTGGTACTTGTCGTATATTGAATAATAATCGTTGGCGAACTGAACGTTGGTTTTCTTGTGGCAGTCCAGGCACCATCCCATCGAAAGGTCGTTTTCTTGCTTAAGAATATGCATCTCTTCAACCGCTCCATGACACTCGGCACAATCGAGCTTACCCGCATTTACATGTTGTGCATGACTAAAGAAAACATGGTCGGGCAGGTTGTGAATGCGAACCCATTCAATATCCGTTCCTTCTTCGAAGTGTTTTACCAACTTGGCAATTTCGGATTTTCCCGAACGGCTCCCTTCGCGAACAATCACATGGCAATTCATACACAAACCGGGCCCCGGAATACCGGCTGATTTACTGTTCTCCGCGTTATAATGACAGTACATACAATCAATTTTATTGTCTCCGGCATGAACCTGGTGAGAGAATTTAATAGGCTGGTCGGGCATATAATCCTGACTTCTGCCCAGTTCGGCAGCCTCGACATAAGCCATTTTTAAATGAACCGAAATTCCTCCTAATATAATAAGGATGTGAATTACTTTGTAACGGATTTTCTTTGTGAAAATTAAATCTACAATTGCCAATGCCATCAACAATCCCATAAAAAGGAACCAAAGTAACTGCGGGTAGCTTTCCGGTTTTTCGCCCACGCCTTCGGCACCCAGTTTTTTCAGGTACAGGCGTATTTGCGCTAACTGTTCATCGCTTAAATTATAACCTTTATGTACCTTGGCAATAAATCCATCCATTGGGCTATTAACCGCACTCTTAAACTGCTCTGCAGAAAGAGAATCGGCAGCCATAACAATTTCCATGGCTGAGGGATTCCAATTGATCTCCTCTCCGGTAAATTTGGCATGGCAAGAAATACAGGAAGGATTATCACCCCCGGTTGATATCAATCCATGATAAAGGCGTTCGCCCATCATTAAATTATATTCCTCCGATTGGTTGAAAGGAGTGTGTTCTACGGAAGAAAATGCCAGGGGTACAAAAGAAAACAATAGGTAAGCTATTACAATAAACTTGGTATTAACAGGTTTAAACGAGGATAATATATTCATGTTAAATCAAGGTTTTACAGTTACTCCACCCCGCCCATCCGTTCTCCACTTACAATTTACAAACAATATTCAACCTAACAAATATTTGTTGCTAACATAAATAAGGAACGAGCTGGCATAATGTTCACGTTTCTTTAACATTTTTTAATTTTTCATTATTCCACTGGATACGTCAATCTAATTTGCCCGTTAATTTCTGTACCAAATTATATTTTGAAAAAAATTCTTTGGCAATAACCCTAATTATTGTATAAACCGGTATGGCCATAAACATACCGGCCATACCCGCCATATAACCGGCCATGATGATCACCAGAAATATTTCGAGCGGATGGGCCTTGACACTTGACGAAAATATTACCGGCTGAAAAATAATATTGTCTGTCAGCTGCACCAAAATGTACAACATGATGATGCCACCGAAAAAAAGAAAGAACACGGGAGGACTTGCCATTTGCAGATAAACCACCATGGAAACCAATATTCCGAATAACCCCCCAATTAACGGGCCCAGATATGGAATGATATTAATAAACCCTGAGAAGAGTCCTATTATCAAAGCGTGCCTAAATTCCAATCCAATTATTAAAAGTCCTACCGTCACCATGAAGGAAATAAGCGTTATCTGAACCATAATGCCAATAAAGTATCTTCTTAACAGTCTGTTTATCGACCACAACATATGGTCAACGCCCACATAATAAACTTCGGGTACAAAAAGCTTGATGCTTTCCATTAATAACCATTCATCTTTTAAAAGGAAGAAAGTAATAAACGAAATTGAAAACAACGCTATAAACACACTTCCAACAAAGTCGGCCACCGAAGCGAGCATTTCCTGTAATTTTCCGATATTGAATATGGACACCAAGAAATCGTTTATCTGTTCCTTTATCATTGGAAAACCAATGTTCCCAACGAATGAATCCTGTATGGGTGTCAAAACGGGACTGGTTGTACCCTCCAACCTTTCCAATATTAAATAAAAATCAACTTTTGACAAGAACTGTACCTCGTCGACAATAAAAGGCACCACGTAACCTACAAAACCCAAAATCAACATCCACATAAACAATACCGTGGCCAATGCACTCCATGCTTTTGACAATGCAAACCTCCGTCTTGCTTTTCCCCGAACATTGCCTTGGAAAAAATCGAAAAGCGGACGGGTGACAAGCGATAATATGGCAGAAACGAAAATAAAAAATACGATTGCTTTGAAGTACCAGAGCAAATATATTCCTAAAATAGCAGCAAGAATACCTAAAATATACTTTAAATTCTCTTTCATATGTTCATTTTTTCTTTAGTTCACGGAAGTCTCTATTTTAAAGATGTTCAAGATTTCACGTTGGTCAATCTATTGGTCATATAGCCTTCCGAAATACTATGAAACAAGCGGCCCCGAAATTGTTTTCGTCAGCTCGCCCTCTGCATTGCGGGGAAATTCCATATTAAATTAATTCCCGAATCAATTACGGGACAAGCTATTCCCATTTGTGTCATTAAAATGATTGAATTTGCACGTTCGTATCACAGCCAGACTTCATCGTGCGTTCGTCTTACAAGAACGTTTATTCATCAAAATATCCAACTATTTAACGGAAATAATCTTTCTTAAAATGCATTTGATGCCATTTTTTACCAAAGCTACAAGTTATTCCCCTTATTAAATATATCAAAAAACATTTTCAACAGCAACCCTTAAAAACAAAAACACCACCGTATCTATTAGTATATTAAATATTTATAAAACGACACACGGTCGAAGACTTTAACGAAAGCGTCTAAGAAAGGAATAATCGAGTATTATTTAATATTTTTTAACATTTGTATTGATTATCAAGATAAAAAAGTAATTTTACTGCAATCAAAGCAACATAATTATTAACCAAAATCCCAAAAGAATGAAAGGAGCTATAATCGGAGACATTATTGGTTCGGCATTTGTAAACAACAACAAAACGTCGACTGATTTCCAATTGTTTAAACCCATTTCCTCATTTACCCACGACACCATTTTAACCATGGCTACAGCTGATGCCGTTTCAAACGGGTTAGACTTTGAAGACTGCCTAAAAAGCTGGGTTAAAAAATACCCGTACGCCGGTTACCGGAGCAATTTTAAAGAATGGGTAGATTCCAACTCGCCAAAACCATATTTTAGCAATGGTGATGGAGCGGCAAGAAGAATCAGCCCTATTGGTTTGGCAGCCGAAACCCTGGAAGAAGCTTTAAAAAATGCCGAAAAAGCCACTATTTTAACACACAACCAACCAGAAAAAATAATAGCCTCCAAAGCGGTCACCGCAGCTATTTTCCTGGCAAAAACCGGAAAAAACAAAACTTTTATTAAGGAGTATATCGAAAACACATTCAAATACGATTTAGGAAAAAACTTAAAGGAACTTCACAAAGAAGTGACACAAGCAAATCTACCTTCACCGGCACCTGTCGCGATTACCGTTTTTTTATTATCTGATAATTATGAAAATGCCATACGAAAAGCAATATCCATTGGCGGGCCTAGTAATACTATTGCGGGAATTACCGGAGCCATTGCCCATGCCTATTACAAACACATTCCCCGAAGCATAATCAGAAGGGCGTTAAACAGGTTAACCCCGGAAATGGAACGTTTAATTAATTCATTTGAGGAAAAACACATGCAAAACACCAACGAACAGAAGGAGATTTTGATTAACCTACATTAGAATTCAATCTTCTATTTACTCGAGTAAAAAAACTACGACAAACGTAAAAACAGAAAACCCGAAACAATTTAATGCTTCGGGTTTTTATTTCGGAATAACCCTGATAAAACCTGTGGCTATAGACCATATGCAAGATTTACCCTGAATAAGGCGGGTTACGTTTCAGATTTAGATGATTGCCACATCTAACACCTCTTTGATATTATTGACATAATGAAACTCTAATCCATCGATATAAATTTCCTTGATCTCAGAAACATCTTTTAAATTATTCTTGGATAGGACAATCTCTTTAATACCGGCTCGTTTAGCTGCCAATATTTTTTCTTTAATGCCACCCACGGGCAACACCTTACCACGTAATGTAATCTCTCCTGTCATAGCGATGCGTTTTTTTACTTTTCTGCCCGAAAAAGTAGACACAAGCGCTGTTGCCATAGTAATTCCGGCCGATGGACCATCTTTAGGGATTGCACCTTCCGGAACATGTACGTGGATATTATTCTCGTCAAATGTTTTGGCTTCAATCCCGAAATCCTTGCAATTAGATTTGATGTATTCCAAGGCCAACACTGCGGATTCCTTCATGACATCGCCGAGATTACCCGTTAAGGTCAGTTTACCGTTCCCTTTCGACAAGCTCGACTCGATATAAAGTATTTCGCCCCCTACAGCTGTCCAGGCCAAACCTGTTACTACTCCGGGAACATGCGTATCCTGCCATTTTTCCTTTGAAAAACGCTCCACGCCAAGATTTCCCTTTATATCATCTATAGAAATAGCTTTTTTAAACTCCTTGCCGGTGGCAATTTTAAGCGCATATTTACGGGCCAGCTTAGCCAAAGTTTTGTTTAACTCTCTAACGCCTGACTCCCTCGTGTAATTCTCCACTATAAAGCTCATTACTTTTTTCGAAAGCGAGACTTTTCCTTTGGGTATTCCGTGGTTTTCAAGTTGCTTGGGCCATAGGTGTCGTTTGGCGATTTCTGTTTTTTCGTCGAGAACATAGCCGCTCACCTCAATCAACTCCATTCTGTCCAGCAGGGGTTGCGATATTGTGCTCAACGTATTGGCTGTAGCAATAAAAATTACTTTTGACAGATCAAAATCGACCTCCAAAAAGTTATCGTGGAACTTCTCGTTTTGCTCCGGATCCAACACCTCCAGCAGCGCTGCCGCCGGATCTCCATGGGCACTGCTTCCAATTTTATCTATCTCATCGAGTATAAATACGGGATTGGCACTTCCTGCTTTTTTAATGTTATGAATGATTCGCCCCGGCATAGCACCGATATAGGTTTTTCTGTGCCCCCGAATCTCCGACTCGTCATGGACACCACCCAGTGACATTCTGGCATACTTACGGCCTAAGGCATCTGCAACTGATTTCCCTAAAGATGTTTTTCCCACCCCAGGAGGCCCATACAAACAGATGATTGGGGATTTCAGGTCCCCTCTTAGCTTGAGTACTGCCAAGTGCTCAAGTATTCTTTCCTTAACGCCATCTAAACCAAAATGATCCCTATTCAGTATGTTCTCGGCAGAATCCATATCGAACTTATCCTTGGTATACTCGTTCCAAGGAATATCCAATAAGGTTTGCAGGTAATTATATTGTACTGAATACTCCCCTGTTGCAGGGTTTAATCGTTCTAACTTATCCACTTCCTTAAAGAACAATTCGGAAACCTCCTTACCCCATTTCTTTTTCTTGGCATTTTCCTTCAGCTCACGAACTTCCTGTTCGATAGGACTGGAACCCAGCTCATCCTGAATGGTCTTCATCTGCTGATGAAGCATGTACTCACGCTGCTGCTGGTCAATGTCCAGCTTAACCTTACTTTGAATATCGTTTTTAAGCTCCAATAATTGCACCTCGCGCGTAAGATGCTCCAACAACTTCATTCCCCGTGCCCGCAAATCGTCAATACCTAACAGTCCTTGCTTTTCTTTAACAGATATGTCGGTATTGGAACAAATAAAGTTGATCAGAAATGAAGAGTTCTCAATATTTTTTACCGCAAAAGATGCTTCCGGAGGAATATTGGACGAGTATTTGATAATCCTCAACGAGAGATCTTTCAATGAACTCACAAGCGCTTCATAATCGCGGGTTTTATCATCTTCGGGTGTTACATCCTGCAATTGAAACACTTTGGCCTTGAAATAAGGTTCCGACTCGACCAAAGCCTCGATCTGACACCGGACCTTACCCTGGATTATCGCCGACGTAGAGCCATCAGGCATTTCCAACACCTTTATAACCTTGGCTACTGTACCCACCTTATACAAGTCCTCTTCCAGCGGATCTTCTACCTCAACCTCTTTTTGAGCAACCGCTCCAAAAACACCTCCATTACGCTGAACTTCCTTAACTAACTTAAGGGATTTGTCGCGCCCCAACGAAATGGGAACAATGACACCCGGGAACAACACCGTATTTCGCAACGGCAAAATTGGCAAAGTATCCGGCACCTCAAAATCAATTACATCCGCCTCATCCTCATCGGATACGATAGGAATAAATTCCGCATCCGAGTCATAATCATCATTTAAACCTAAATTGTCGATTGAGATTTTAATTTCATTCATAATATTGCAATATGTAAAAATAAGTGTCATCTTGTCACATTATACGCAACTTCGACACAGCCGATATTAATGGCAATAGGTATGCCAAAAATTAATTGCGACCAGCTATTATACTCATCATGCCAAAAGAAGAACAGAACACCTGACCAGTACAATGTTTGGCCAAATAAATGGCAGAATAATTCGGTTAGGACCCTAAGTTGAACCCAAAAAAAAAGCTCCGGTTATACCGAAGCTTTCATAAAGTCAAGCTATAACAAGCCTATTTTTTTTTGCTATCCATGTGCTTTTGATATCTGTTTTTAAACTTATCAACACGTCCTGCGGTATCAACAAGTTTCATCTTACCTGTATAAAAAGGGTGAGATGTATTAGAGATCTCAAGTTTCACCAATGGATACTCTACTCCGTCAATTTCAATTGTTTCTTTGGCGTTTGCTGTAGAACGAGTAATAAAAGTTTCCTCGTTTGACATATCTTTGAAAGCAACCAAGCGATAATTATCCGGATGAATTTCCTTTTTCATTTTCTTAACTCTTTAATATTCAAAAAACTTAACGGAGTGCAAAGGTAAATATTAAAATCTAACCTGCAAAAGAAAAAGTAAAAATTTATAATTGTGCTTTATACATATAATTATTTTACTCTTGGAATCCATTATTCTGCTTTAGACCTTAGCACGCGCTCCTTTGAATCGCGCGGAATGGCAGACGCTCTTACTTTATTCCTTTTCGACGGATCAAATATCAACCGATAGGTGATATGTTTTTTCGAAAACTCCGCACCCATAGAATCTTGCAGTGCCCTCATCTTCGGGTTGAAATCCCCCACCCACGAGAGCTCCATTTCACTGAACCAGGTTCGCGAAAAAACAGGTTTGCGCAAATGGTAAAACAAGCCAGACTCCACACCCGATTTTTGGAATTTGGTTTTCACCCCTAAAATCACAACCCTTAATCTTGTCATTGTATTCTTGCGCTTCAACCATAGAAACCTTAGCTTGTTGACTAAATTAAGCTTGCCGTTGAAATGCTTAAAAATTTGGTTAACATCGGGATACATCAAAATAAAACCGACGGGCTCACCCTTATAGTAAGCAAACCACAACAATTCTTCCAAAGCAATAGGCTTGGCTTTATCGAACGAAGGCTCTACTTTTTCTTTGCTTAAAGGCGTAAAGTTTTCATGGAATTTCCAGGCATCGTTATAAATTTCAACCATATCCCGGATGAACTTATCTTTTTTATCCCAAGTTAGATGCTTAAACTCGTAATCCGGTTTATTGCCTATCCATTCAGCTATCTTCCAGAATCGTTCGGGGAACGGCTTTTTTAAATCGAGCTTATTGGTTACCTGTTCAAAGTAATTCTCGAATCCATAGGTTTCATAGAACTTTTTATAGTAAGGAGGGTTGTACTGCATCCCATAAGTTGGGTCGGTAAACCCCTCCACCAACAAGCCCCAAAAATTGTCGTTCTCGCCAAAATTAATGGGGCCATCAGCCGCTTCCATCCCTTTTGACTTTAGCCATTCCACACCAGCCTCAAACAATTTAAACGCAGCCTCCTGATTATTTATACATTCAAAAAAACCAAGTCCTCCGGTGGGCTGTTCATATCCATAGGCTTTTTTCTCGTTTACAAAAGCTGCAATTCGGCCAATCACTTCTCCTTTGTCTTCCAAAACAAAACGGACTGCTGAGCCCTGCTTAAAAAAAACATTTACTTTAGGATTGAAGATGTTTTCTACGTCTGAATCCAACGGCCTAATATAATGTTCGTCTCCTTCGTATATTTTTTCAACCACCCTCAAGAACTTTGCCCGCGTGGCTCTATTATCAACAACTATAATCTGCATATTGAAACTGAAATTAGATTCTACAATCAAAGCTTAATACCTAAAATAGCCTACATAAAAACAAATGTAGTATATCAAAATACTTCCATTAGTAGTTCCCTTTTAAAATTTGTTTTTAGTAAGATCGGCAGGCATTAATGCATGAGACCATAAAGCTATAAAAATTATAGCGCCAACAAAAAATGTTATGACTGAAACTTACAAATTATACCATGAATCGTAATATGACGGTTCTTTTACGCTTGTTCCTTTATGAAAATATTCATTTTTTGCACAAACATATTCATAGTCCTTTTCCCATTCGCGGGCATTTTCCGCCACTTGTTTTACTGCTTCAATAATATAGTCTATTTCTTCTTCCGAGGTGGTAGGGTGCACCGACAAGCGAACCCAACCTGGTTTTTCTGACAGATCGCCCTTGTTGATTTTACTGGTTATTTTGTTTGAAGTATAATAATTCACGTGAAGTAAATAGTGTCCGTAGGTACCTGCGCAAGAGCAACCTCCGCGTACCTGAATGCCAAAAAAGTCGTTTAGGAGACGTACCACAAGGTTAAAATGTAAACCATCCAGATAAAAGGATATGGCGGCGATACGATCATCCATGTTGTTGGCCAGGATATTCATCCCGGGAATCTTCCTGAAAGCCTTTAATATTTTAGCTACCTGATCCTCTTCCCGTTCCCGCATCTTTTGGCAGTTCATTTCTTCTTTCAGCCTTACACATAGTGCGGCCTTTATCGATTGCAAAAAACCCGGTGTCCCGCCGTCTTCACGGGCTTCAATATCGTCGACGTACCTGTATTTCCCCCAGCGATTTGTCCAGTCCACCGTACCGCCTCCGGAATTATCGGGCGCTTGGTTATGATAAATGGATCTATTGAACACCAATACTCCGGAGCTACCCGGGCCACCCAAAAACTTATGCGGTGAAAAAAAAATGGCGTCAAGCCCCATCAAAGGATCCTCAGGATGCATATTTATATTTATATAAGGGGCAGAAGCCGCAAAATCCACAAAACAAAACCCTCCATTTTGATGCATTATTTTGGCCAACTCAAAATAGGGCACCTCAATACCGGTTACATTGGAACAAGCTGAGAAAGAACCAATTTTCAGGGTCCTGTTTTCGTATTTAACAATTTCTTTTTTTAGAGATTCAGGGTCCACCAATAATTCATCGTTGGGCTCCAACACCACCACATCAGCAGTAGACTCCAACCATGAAGTATGATTTGAATGATGCTCCATATGGGTAATGAATACGACCGGACGATGCTCCGGAGGAATATTATAGTATTGCTTAGCCTGCTCGGGAACTCTCATTCCCATAATTCGCTGCAGCTTATTCACAACGGATGTCATGCCCGAACCGGCGGTTATGATAATATCATCATCGCCGGCATTCACATGCTTCTTGATAATCTGATGGGATTGCTTATAAATATTGGTCATAATCATACCGGTATCGCTCGATTCGGAATGGGTATTGGCGACCATCGGGCCTATCTTCTCTTTTAGCACATCCTCAATAGGACCATAAAGTCGTCCGCTTGCAATCCAATCCGCATACAAAAGAGGTTTCAACCCCAAAGGCGTTTCAATTTGGGCATTAAAACCGATGGTGTTTTCTCTGAATTTTTTAAAATGCGATTCGTACCTTAACATGTCATATATGATTTGCCTCTAAAGATATACATGCATACGCTATAAAAAACTGACTTTTGTTACCTGGCATGTACGCCAAATGGTTATGCCAAATTATAGGCTGCTGTCTTTTAAAAATTTTATTTCCGTTTGAACATCTTCTATCAGCCAGGCGCAGTTTGGGTGTTTTTTCACGTGATCCACGAACTGATCAACACTATTCATGAAAGCATTTGATTTCCTGCACAATTGCCTTAAGAATCGCCCCTGAACCCTTAATGTGAATTTATCGGTGGCCATAAAGCTTTGTTCCATCAGATCAAGATATTTGTTCATCTCCGATTCATCCATTTCACCCCCCCGTTGCAGAAAAACAGCCAAGCCCGTCCAAACTGAATCTTTCAGGTGTTTGTTATTCCCCTTCAGCCAACTTTCAGCCGTATTCTTAATTTCGGGCATTCGCCACAACAAATTGGCTCCCAACTGTTCGGCAATTTCGTTTTGCCCCAATAATAACGCCCAATCTTCAATCCTCTTTTTGTTATCGGATATATTGTCTGCGATCAACGTGGCCAGAATCATCGTTTCCCTAATTTCGCGATGCCATAGGCGATCCGCCAATTCATTGTCGCCACTATATTGTTTTGCCATATTTCGAAGCCATAAAACACTGGCACCATAATTAACGCGATATTCCAGTCCATGCTCCTTCATTTGGATCGAAACATCTCCGTCCATCAGTTTATTTAAACGTCGAATTATATCATCTACTTTACCGGAAGTATCGTCTTGCAAATAAAACTTCATTTTTTATTATATTATAATCGGCTAAAATTCAACCACAAATCTTACGGGGGTACAATTTTATTCATTTTTTTAAAGAAAACGTTTGCAAATCTAGTTTTTTTAATGTTATCTTTGCATCGCTTTTAGCGAAAATGGTGATTGTAGCTCAGTTGGTTAGAGCGCTGGATTGTGGTTCCAGAGGTCGCCGGTTCGAGACCGGTCTTTCACCCAAAACAAAAAACGCAGCTTTCAATTTGAAAGCTGCGTTTTTTGTTTAACAGGGATTTTATCCGGGCATACAAGCCAACACTTACAAAGGGAAAGTCCTTAATTTAAATTCAATTTAACAACTCCTTACAATCGTCCGACATTGATTTAAATAATACGGTCTATTGACTTCCTCAAAAAACCGTCATACATTTGAATACTTGACGAGTAAGATTCGGCATTGATTGCACAACCAACCCAATGACAAAGAACAAGGTAGCTTTTTAAGCTACCTTGTTGCATTTAAACAAAGCGCTATATCCAATTGAACAAATGGTATAATATCTCTTTTTTATTATATTGCCCTCCCTAAAATTCAAAGTGCAATATGAGACCTATCCAATATCATATGACAATGTGTTTATTGATATTACTTTTGAGCACCCATACTGTTGCTCAAAACGTTATGGATAAAATATCGAAACTTGAAAAAGCGGTATTTACCATATCTTCGTTCGATAAAAACGAAAACGAAATTAGATCCCGAACGGGATTTTTTATCAGCAACGATGGTATTGCACTAGCACCTTCCAACATCTTTTTAGATTCCGACTCTGTTTCGCTTACATTGAGAAATGGCAGAAAGTACAAAATCGCCAGAATTATATCATCCCATAAGATGGCCAACCTCACCATGTTCAAAGCGTTTGACCATAGAGAAAAAGGTTTTGATTATATTATCCCGTCTCAAAGCACTGAAAATGAAAATAGCGAAGTTCTTATATTTAGCGACCCAAAGGAGGCGCAAGGGGGGATAAGCCTGGGAGTGGTTACCCAGGTATTTCAGGCACCCTACCTCGACAGGCTCGTAGGGATAAACTCCGATTTCGGCGAACGATCGACAGGGGCTCCGGTTATCAATGACGCAGGTGAACTGATTGGGGTAGCCAAGTTTTTAAAAAAAGGCAGAAAACACTTGTTTGCAAGCACGCATATTTTAAATGATTCGCTTTGGATAAATCATTTGGCAACAGAAACCTGGAAGACGCGTAACGAACAGAACAATATTGAGCTGCACCCATATATGTTTGATGGTATTGCTTACTTTATACATTCTGATTGGGTGGAGGCAGCAAGAAATTTCACTTCCTATTTAAAGAACGACACTACTAATATTGCGGCATATATACTCCGGGGAGAGGCCCGAAGGCAATATGAAAATTATATTGGAATGCGCCTGGATTACAATCACGCTAAACGTTTAAATCCGAAGCACTTTCTGATTCATTACTACCAAGCTATGGAATATATCAGAAAAAAGGATGAAAAAAATGCCTTTATAAGCCTGATAGCCAGCATAGAAAACCACGATTATTTTTCGCCTGCACTTATTGAATTTGGATTGCTGGCAGTAAAACTAAGAAACGATTTTGAAACAGCGAAAAAATGTTACGACCAGGCCATAAAGTCAACACCCCTTTATGCAAATGGTTTTTACGAAAGAAGCCGACTTAAAATACAATATTTTAATGACAAGGAAACGGCTATGTATGATATTAGCCAAGCAATCAAACTTAACCATCGCTTGCCCGGGGCTTATTCCATAAGGGGAACCCTGCAAATCCAAACCGAAAATTATATGGAAGCCATAACGGACTTGGATAAAGCTGTTGATATTGACTCTGCCGACACTCATGCACTTTTTAACAGGGGTCTTGCTTATTATAATTTGGGAATGAAGCAAAAATGTTGTAAAGACTGGGACACAGCCGGACAAATGGGACACTATAAGTCCATTAAATACTTGTCGAGATATTGTAACAAAACCCCTTTAAGAAGAGATGATAGATAACATTTACATGTCAGCTAATTAAAAAAAGACTAAATTTGCCGCAAAATTAATATCATGACAACAATTGAACAGCTAAAAGATTTAGCGGGACGCCAGCTGGCGTTAAGGAGGTATCTTTGACATCGATCGGAAGAAGATTGAAATAGAGGAAGAGGAAATGCGCTCGCAAGCGCCCGATTTTTGGGATGATGCAAAGGCCGCTGAAGTGCACATGAAAATGCTACGTGAGCTGAAGTCATGGGTTAAAGACTATGAAGAGATTGAAACCCAAATGGAGGACATCAACGTTCTGTTCGACTTTTTAAAGGAAGGCGAAGCTCAACAGGAAGAGATCGATGAGTTATTTGCCGACACCCTGAAAAAAACCGAAGCCTTAGAGCTTAAAAACATGCTTCGCAGAAAAGAGGACCAGCTAGGAGCCGTACTTAAAATCAATGCAGGCGCAGGAGGTACTGAAAGCCAGGACTGGGCAGAAATGCTCATGAGAATGTATATTCGCTGGGGCGAGAAACACAAATACAAGGTAAAGGAAGTAAATTACCAACCGGGTGATGACGCGGGTATCAAAACCGTAACGCTCCAGTTTGAGGGAGATTTTGCCTATGGCTATTTAAAAAGTGAGAATGGGGTACACCGGTTGGTTCGTCTGTCCCCATTTAATGCGGCCAACAAAAGGATGACGTCATTTTCATCCGTATTTATCACTCCACTGATTGACGATACCATTGAAATTGAGATAAACCCTTCGGAGATTACCTGGGAGACTTTCCGTTCGGGTGGTGCCGGTGGCCAGAATGTGAACAAAGTAGAAACCGGTGTTAGATTGCGTCATGCACCAACGGGCATTATCATTGAAAACACAGAGTCGCGTTCGCAGCTCGGCAACAAGGAAAATGCAATGCGCCTTTTAAAATCGCAATTGTATGAGATGGAGTTGCGCAAACGTATGGAAGAGCAGAATAAGATTGAGAGCAACAAGTTGAAGATTGAGTGGGGCTCACAGATACGTTCATATGTTTTCCAGCCGTACAAAATGGTTAAAGATTTACGCACCAACGTGGAAACTTCCAATGTTCAGGCCGTCATGGATGGCGATATTGATATGTTTACCAAAGCCTATTTAATGGAATTTAGCGGAAAAAAGGAAGAGTAACTAAAGATAATTGCCATGCAATATTTATTTGATCATTTACAGATTAATCAGATTAGAGGGACTTAAATTATGAAACTAAAACCTGAGTGAATTCTTGTAATACCGAGTGCTCATTCTCCCTGTGTAAAAATATCAAACAGGGTAAATATTCAAAGTAGTATAATCCCAAGACAACAGAAGTAAAAAACCAATATATATATATATTTATGATTACCATGCTTCACAACCCAAGGTGCTCAAAAAGCCGCTTGGGGCTGGAATACCTAAAAGAAAAGGGAATTACTCCTATTATTGTAAAATATTTGGATACGCCGTTGAATTACGAAGAGCTTAAGCAAATATTGCAAAAGCTAGACATGAAACCAATGGATTTAATCCGAACTAACGAAGCCTATTTCAAAAAAGAAATCAAAGGAAAGGATTTCTCGGATGAGGAATTGATTCATGCCATGGTTGAAAACCCAAAATTGATTGAGCGCCCTATCGTTATCAATGGCCCCAAAGCTATTGTGGGAAGACCGGCCGAAAAAATTGACGAAATATTATAACTGTGCCCATTTGATGGGGAACGAATAACCCGTGCGACGGTAGCGTATAATTGATTTGCGGCTAGCTTTAAAAGATAATAAGGGTATGGTTTCAGTCGTACCCTTTGGTTTATTTAATAGTTGAATTGAGTGCAGTTCCAATCCAGTAGCTTTGCTATTTACGTTATACCACAAATAAACCTATCTTTTTTTACTTATCGCCCTTGTTACCTGCCAAAATTGAGCCAGCATCGGTCTTCACCTTAGATTCAGGATTTTTTTTCGTTTAACTATCTGATTCTAACAATAACAATCCTAAAAACCAAATGACTGATTTGAAGACAATTAAAGACCCCATCATACTTAAGCAAAAACCGGTTCTTCAAGTTTAATTACGTGGGCTTTAACAATAGACGATATTATCCAATGCGTATCATCGGCGTAATTTACATCAACAATCTCGTTGCTCTTTAGCCAAGTCCTAAACGATTGTTCATCTACCTGATTTAATGTACCGTAAACCGGTACTCCCATTGATTTCAACATAGCGGCGTTACATTGTTGCTCGTATTGTCCTGTCATCGGCAAAACACAAAGCTTCTTTTTCAGGAACAAAGCCTCAGCAGGCGTTTCGAAACCTGCATTGCACAACACCCCCTTGGACGAAACCATGCTATTTACAAACCCCTTTTTATCAACAGGTTGTACACTTACATTCATACGAGTGAACGGAGATTTATTATGCTTGGAATAAACTTGCCAGTTGACCTCATCGTATTTTAAAAGAAAATCGACTATGGCTTCGTCGGAATAGGCGGGCAAATAAACTGTAAAATGATTGTTCTCACTTGGCACAACAGCCCTAATATCTTTTCGAATAACCGGAGTAAAAAAACCATCCCCCAAACTTTTAAAATGAAATCCGTAATTAAGGTGGGTTGGTGCATAATATTTCAGTATAGACCTGCCCACCAAGCTCCTTACCATAGGTTTTGGAGCTAACTTGTGCAATACCGCCGCTTGGTGCGAAACCCCGATACAGTGTTTAGTCTTTAATTTACAGGCCCAGGCAACAACGGGTTCAAAATCATTGATCACCAAGTCGTAATCGTGTACCGGGACCTTTAAAATCTCCATTATTAGGTTAGGGATACTAATATTCCTGCATGTCTTTAAAAAGTCGACCCCTCCTTTTTTTCCAAAAATAAAGCTGGCGCCATGAAATCGATACTTAATTTCCCACGGAAGCTGGATATCACTTTGGTTTCCACTTAAGGCAATATCGACTTTACCATATTTTTTTAAGATAGGAAATACCTCAAGCGCACGAGCTACATGTCCATTACCTGTTCCTTGTATGGCATATAAAATCTTCATATCAAAAGTTCTTTGGTTGTGTTAATCGCTAAGAACGTCTCTAAACATCGACTTGAATAATATTTTATCTGAACCCAACAAATAATCTGCGTTCACCTTTCCCGTTTCTTCTTCGGCTACAGCAGCATCCTCATCATTATAATACACCAGTTCCCATTCTTTATTGAAGTACTCAAGTGCCGTCAGGTTCTCTACCCAGTCGCCCGAATTCAGATACATGACAGACCCATGCTCATTTGAAATAACCTTTTTGGCCGGCCAGTGTATATGGCCACATATGGCATATTGATAGTTTTTTTTGATGGCCAGGTCACTCACCGTCTTCTCGAAACGAGTGGTCACCTCAGTTTTTTTGGAGGTTTTGACCATCCTTTTGATATCCCTTGACAACGAAATGCGGCGTTGACCAAACAAAGCTAATAATTCGTTTACCATTTTATTGATAGCAGTAAGAATTGCATATCCAGTAGCTCCCAACTTAGCCAACCACTTGGAGTGATGCATAACCACATCAAAAGCATCTCCATGAAAAATCCAGCTTTTCTTGCCGTCCATATTTAACAACACCTTATTTACAATGGACAAATTTCCAATATCAACACCCACAAAGCGACGCAAGGACTCATCGTGATTACCGATAATGTAATACACTTTAGTGCCCTGTTCCATCATCTTAATAATTTGACGGACAACTTTTAACTGTGGCTTTGGAAAATAAGATTTTGAAAATTGCCAGATATCGATGACATCTCCGTTTAACAATAAAGTCTTCGGCTGAACCGATTTCAGATAGCCTAATAACTCTCTCGATTTGCAGCTACGCGTACCTAGGTGTGTATCGGAAATCACAACAGCCTCAATCTTCCTGGGATTCTTCTTTTGATTTGATCTCATTATTTTATCCAACAATTATTTCAACAAAAATAATTGCCGTACAAAAAGCGACCGTAAACTGAACGCAAAGAAATTGTAAATTAACACCTCCGTGTTAATTTAATGTAACCCCTTACAAATAGGTCAAAACCGATACTTTTTATACATTTATTCAACAGGGAATGGTGCGCACTTTGTCATGCTAAAATGTGTTGGCAGGCTTACCTCAAATATCTATCTTCGTGTTTACAATCTAAAATTACATATTGTGAAATACATATACACGCTTATCGTTTTGTTTATAGGATGTTTTTTGGCCGTTCAAGGAAGTATAAATACGCAATTGACCACCTATTTGAAGCATCCGTTACAGGGTGCGCTGGTCAACTTTTTGGTAGGAACGATTGCCTTGGTGGGGCTTAACTTAGTGTTTAAAACACAGGTACCGGACTGGGGACATATAAAAACTGCTCCCATCTACCTGTTTCTTGGAGGATGCCTGGGTGCCATCTTTGTTTCTTCCGTCATCTTTTTTATTCCTAAGATTGGGGTGACCACAGTTTTGGCAGCGTCCATCGCAGGGCAGTTAATAGCTGCCTCTATCATCGACCACTTTGGTTTCTTTGGCATATCGGTGCAACAGATCACTGCCGGAAAAATTATTGGGATAGTGCTTTTGCTAGGAGGAATTTTTCTAATTCAGAAATATTAGCGGGCCTTGCGCGGAAACAGATTATTAAGTAACCCGGTGACTATTTTCATTATCGCAATAGTCACCCAGTTAATTATAGAGATCTACTTTAAAAAATTATTGTCCAGAAAATCCTGGAATTGTTCTTTGTACTGATCGCTGATGGGGATATAGACTTTGCCATCAAAAACAATGCGGTTACGCTCGATAGTGGAAATTTTTTTCAGATTCACGATAAACGAGCGATGTACCCTCATAAAATCCTGCCCGGGCAAATGCTCCTGCATTTTCTTTATGCTCATCAAAGCCATCACAGGCTTTTGGTTGTCGAGATGAATACGGACGTAATCCCGCATGCCCTCTACATATAATATATCGTTATAATTTATCCTGATAATTTTATACTCCGACTTGATGAACAGAAACTGTTCGTTATTTTGAACCGTTTCCGCCGTTTTTTTATCTGCGAAAAACCGTTGTCTGGTTTTATCTGCCGATTTCAGAAAATCGGAATACCCTATTGGTTTTACCAGATAATCTGCGGCATCTACCTGAAATCCTTCAACGGCATATTCGCGGTAAGCTGTTGTAAATATCACTTTTGGCGGATTACTTAAAGCCTTCACAAAATCCATCCCCGACAGGTCTGGCATATTTATATCCACAAACATCAAGTCAACGGCGTTATCATTTATATACTCCATTGCCTTTATGGCATTCGTAAAACTACCCTGCAACTCCAGGTATGGAGTCATCTTTATATATCCTTCTATTTGCCTTAGCGCCAAAGGCTCGTCATCAATGGCTATGCATGTTATCATAACGGTACGTTTAAATTTACGGCAAACAGCTTATCGTCTGGAAGTTTGCCGATTTCCAGCTTGTAATTCTTACCATAAATTAGTTCTAACCTATTCCTGGCATTTTCCACTCCGACCCCAGAATTGGCATCGGCCGTTTTTCTATCATACACTTTATTAATAATATCAAACGTCATCCTACCCTTTTCAAAGGAAAAAGAAATACGCACAAAGCTAGGTTCTGTATAACTGATGCCATGTTTAAATGCATTTTCGATATATGATATCGTCAGTAAGGGCGGGATCGAGACAGGCGGTAAGACTTCAGGGATAACCAGCTCCACTTCCACTTCATCGGTAAAACGAATTTTCATCAGCTCAATATAACTCGTGATAAATTCCATTTCCTTTTTCAATGGCACCTTGTCTGTTTTTGATTCATAGAGCATATAGCCCATCATTCGGGACAATTTGATGATGGCTTCTTTGGCTTCCTCGGTGCTAATATCCACCAATGCATGAATATTATTAAGTGTATTCATGAAAAAATGCGGACTGATTTGGTTCTGCAAAAAAGCCATCTTGTTTTCCACATTTTCTTTTTCCAATTTAATTTTGGTTTGCTCCGAATCCAACCACTTGGTTGAAAACTTCAATCCAGTATCGAAACCTAACAACAGTATTGTTAGCATGAATAAATTGGCATATGGGGGAATAAATTCCCTAGGCGGCCTCATTAATCGCTGTTCATCCATCGCCCTTGCTGACCCTGGCATATCTGGTCTTTCAACACCTCTGTGCGATCTTTCCATAGTTAGCGGATCTTCGTACTCAATCCTTTCCCGCTCATCGGATTGAAGATACACCTCGCGGACATACATAATGCATCCAAACACCAAAAAAATTGCCGCCAGGGAGATGAAATATTTAATACGTTTGTTTTTAAAATACAGGTGTGGCAACAATATCATTCTATTGATCAGGAATATCAAGAATACAATTCCGTACTCAATCCAAATTCGAATAATGTGATCCCAGTTAATTATTCCATCTCTATGTTCCCCAAACATAAGTGGGATGATAAATATCAATACCCATACAAAAATGGTTATGATTTGCTGAAATCTTCCTATTCTAAGTTTTATCATTTGGGGAATTTGTTTTTCTTCAGGCTCTATCTGATATTCAAATGTATTAAAAAATTTTATTTCACCCTTTAAAAGGTTGTTTTTCAAACTGCATAATTCCATCTTCTCCCTTATAAATGTTTATCCATGCCCGCCAATTTTCATTGTCAAGCTCAGGATAATCCAAACGATAATGACTGCATCTGCTTTCGGTACGCATTAACGATGCCTTTAATTTCATCTCGGCACTAACAACCATGTTTCTTGTTTCATGGGCCAAACGTAGCTCATGCAAATCAGAAGCTTTCAGCAATGGCAAGTGATGATCCCGCAATTCTTCGACATAAGCCAATGCAGCCCGCATTAAATTTTCTTTTTTAATATAGAGAATAAAATTAGGTATCATAATACCCTGTAAGGTCTGTGTGACCCATGCCGGACTATAACCCGATTTGCGCTCCAACGGTGCTTGAATTTCTTCCAAAATCTCCTTCTTCTTTTGATCGAAGATAGGTTCTGCCGCAACCTTCCCCACATATTCGGCTGCTGCCTCTCCTGCAATTGCTCCCTGCACAGCGGAACCCGCCAAAGACGAACCTATTTGCGTATAAATTGCCCCCGCCATATACGAACCCAGTGCGTCGCCCGCGGCATATAATCCCGGTATATTCGATTCACATTTATCGTTGATAGGTACAAGCCCTTCTGATTTGTGAATGGCCATTCCTGCAGAAGATCCCCCCACAGGGCTACCGCCCATCCCGGGAGGCGGGCCATCCCCTTCTTTACCTCTTCTTTTGTCACCCTCTGGTCCTTTACCCCTACCAGGACCTTTACCTCCACCAGACGGTCGCTCTTTATCATCAGGGCCATGTCCACCTCCAGGACCTTCTTGCGAAATTCCTTCGGGACGGTATGGGCCACCTACTACCTTTGAACTTCTATTAGCCCCCGGAGGGCCCATTACGGCACCACCTCCATTAACATAGGCCATATAATTCAGATCGACCCCCAGGTCGTGACGAATACCTATACTGGTGGTGCTTGGTTTTTGTTCGAACATATTTCCCCAGCCATCATAACATGCCGCAGCATTATCCGATCTCCCGGGATGACCATCGTTCCATTCTTTCCCGGTTACTTTAGCACCTATATTATATGCCATCACGGTTCCATCGTGGGTTAAATCACAAATCGGAAATCCGTTGGGTTTAAAACCGCCGGCTCCTGTACAAAGGATAACACTTTTGGCATTGATAAAATATGTTTTTGCCTCATCAATACTAAAACCGGCCGCTCCAACTATTTTCCCGTTTTGCTTAATCAGATGAGTAATCGTCACTCGTTCGATCACCGAAATGTTCCTTTCCTGTATCGGTTTGCTAAATGATTTGTGGTACAGTGGAGAATCAAAGAAACCCCAATCACGCAACTCTTGCACCCTGGCTTTGGAATGCTCCGCTACTTGTCGGGTATAAACGGGATTATTAGTTCCAATTGCTGAGTGTGAGACTGCTTCCACAAATTCATCGATACTATATTTTGATGTTTGGGCATCATATTCAAAAATACCCTTGGCAAAAGGAGTTTGACCTGAAGAACCCAACCTACCTTTTGATACCATTATCACTTTTGCTCCTGCATCGTGCGCTTTAACCGTTGCAAACAGACCGGCCATACCTCCACCAACTATCAGTACATCTGTGTCCAGCTCTTGCTCGAGCATTTCATCCACCTTAAATTCCGGTTTGTTCTCGGCCCATCCCTCTTGAGAAAAAATCATTGATCCCAAGGCTGCCGCTCCCAATGCACCTCCTGTAATTCCTAGAAATTTACGGCGCGATATATCTTTTTTACACATTACTTTGTCCTCCTTTGTTTGGTTTTGAGAAATATGTTTTTGCCAACAGGAGGATTCCTCCTGTTGCTATAATCACAATAAATGCGGTCATCCAATCACTGGAATGACGCCCTAATTCTATTACATGCCAGGCAGCCAGAACCACAAAAAGGATGGACAGAACCCCATGCAACACCCTCCAACTACTGTAAGTCATTGGTAAACTATTTCTAAATACAGAAGTAAGACCGATAATGAACATCAGAACCCAGGCAATCATTCCAAGCACAACCCCGGTGTTGTTGAAAGACGTGATCAAAGTTAAAAAAGCATCTGAGGGATCAATCCCTGCTTCGAAATACCTTGGGACTACGATCAAAAATGGGTGAACCAGGAGTATCGGAACAAACACGTATCCAATAATCTTGTGTATATTAAGCACCTTACTCATCTTATGGATTTTCAGCATATTTTTATTGGTTCGCGCCAAATAAAACTGCATCAGCATCATTGAAAACGAAACAATAGTTACCACCGAGATAGTTTCCTTTAAAACCCCTCGTTGAGAAGAACCTCCTAATGCCCAGATTAAAATGGGCAATGCTGCGAATATTACGATTGCAACAACTACGTTATATCTTTTTAATAGCTTTTCCATCATCAACCCCATGAAACGATTACTGGTATAGATTTTTCCGGCGATATCGTTATCGCATCTACCGGACAATACATACGACACAAATGACAAATCTGACAGTCGGCCGGATACATGATCACGGCTTTACCCGAACGCTTATCCATTCGAATTACATCGGTAGGACATGTTTTTACACATGTTTCGCAGCCGATACAGCCCTTTATTGTTTTTATTGACATGATATTAGATATTAGATTATTAGTTGAACACGGGGACACAAAGACGCTGCGTTCTTCTCACTTTAATTGCTGTTTATATCTATTTCTACAAACAAACTTAATAATAACCTGTTAACTACTTAAAAGGCAATCGACAGAAGCTGGTATTTTGTCGACCGAACAAAAAAGAACCATTCCAAAGTATCATTAACTCCTGAACGGTTCTTTGTTTGTTTTGATGGTTGTTCAAACAGATTGTGTTGGAAATTCTACTGGCGAAGGTTAAAATATCACTCATAAAGAAAGATGTATTAACCCGATTTATTCATGATTCCTCATGACTAAAACGGGTTAAACAGGTGATTTTTGAACCTATCTTTTAGGTGAGATTTTGGAAGATTACGGCCTATTAATTCAATCCCCCTGAATCTATATTTATCGCAACATCTATATGTACCGCCCCTTTTTCAAGGGGGAAGCACTAATTTTATCGAATTCACCACTTAATGTTCACTTCTAATTTATCGTGGTTACTGTGCTTGAGATAGCAAAGCTAGTATATAGTGAACCAGGGCTATAGGTACCATCGGTGTATAACCCGTCTTCTACCGTACCTGTTGAACTTCCGCCAGTATAAACCTTATAGGTAGTTCCCTTTTCAAGTTCGGCCGAGCATAACACTACGGACTGAAAGGTTTTAATCGTTTTATAGGTCAGCACGCTCTTTCCATCTTCATCTTCAATATGAACCAAAGTACCTGCTGACATTGATGAATTAAAATTTACCAACACAGAATATTGAGTAGATGAAGCCCCTGGAGCCTCGGCCATTTGGGATGATCCGATTGCCAATAAAAAACCTCCATTCATATAGCAGGCTCCATCATAATCCAAAGCACTATTTGAGTTAGCAGATGAACTATTTACCAACATGGTACCTCCATTTATATTCAATTCGTCGTTAGAGTCGAGTCCGTCTCCATCACAATCGATATAAATATAACCTCCGTTGATATTTAAGGCATAATCACTGGATGTTACGGTAGCACTTTTACGTTGTCCGCCAGAAGATCCGCCTCCTGCAGCCACATTAATACCATCATCGCTTGCCTTTATGTAAATATTACCTCCATCAATGGTGATAGCTCCCAAAGCACTCTCCAAGCCTTCGTATGCATCCGTTATATTGATATCACCCGAAGCAATCAGAAGATCGTATTCTGCATGAATCGCATCATCCCCTGCGGCAATCTCGTAAAGTCCATCATAAATTATAAGCTCTCCATCAGAATGCAAAGCATCATCTGCAGCATCCACCGTTATCTCTCCATCATAAATAATTGTACTAACGATAGACTTAATTCCTTTGGCAGACGCATCGGAACTTAAATAGGCATCGCTACCTCCCCCCGAGTAAATTTCTATCTCCCCATCATATATTATCACATCCGTTTCGGCCTGGATGCCATCGCCTCCTGATGTAATATTAAGTACCCCACCTTCAACTGCGATGTATCCTTTGGCGGTGTTTTCGTCGTTATCCGATTTTAATCCGTCGTCTTCGGCATCAACCACAATATTGCCGCCTTTTATAATTAGATAGTCTTTTCCTCGAATCCCGTCATCGACTGCTTCCACACTTATGTTTCCGCTTGCTATAATCAGCCCATCTTTACCTGTGATTCCATCGTTGTAGTTTCCATCCACCGTAAGTTTTCCATCTCCATAGATAGTCAGGTCGTCTTTACTAAAAATGGGAGCATTGGCATCTTCCTCGCTGGAAACATAAGAACTTCCGTCCGATACCTTGTTTTCGGTCCCTTCAGATAATACAATCATGGTTTTCTCTGCCTGCTCCACATATATGGGTGCATTAGATGAACAATTGATATCTACTCCCTTTAAAATCAATCTCACAATAGATTCGTCTTCGGTATCAACAATAATTTGTCCATCCGATAAGGTTCCTGATATTTCGTAGTTCCCTGCCGAACTAATAGTTACAATACTGGCATCTGCCACCGCACCTTCACCGGAAACCACAATAGAACTGCCGTTCAATGTTATCGTTGAAATATCAGAACTATCCCAAACATAATCGGAATCTGCCTCATGGTCAACCACATTCCCGGAATCATCAATTACATCACTGCTGTCATCATCATCATCATCGCTGTCGTCGTCATCGTCGTTATCCGATTCAATTTCCGTATCGGTATCCAAATCGCTGTCGATATCTCTCTCGCATGCTACGGTTAGGCCGATCATCAATAAGCTTATCCAAATAAATTGTATTTTTTTCATTTTTACTGTTGGTTGATTTCTTTATATTATGTTTTAATCCAGATAACTATTCACCGCATCGTTTCTGGTTTGAACGTGTGATTTTAATGTGGAAACGGCACTGTCGAAATATGCATCACTATAAATATAAGTGTACCCAGATTCCTCGGCGTATGCATAATCTTTTATCAGATCATAATAGGTTGAATAGGTATTAATCATATCAGCTGGAACAAATACCTCATCGATAAATTGCTGTAGGTAACCCTCATACGTTTGTTTGTAATCGTCCTGATTGATTAAATAACGGATTAACGGCCAACTACTGCTCACCTCCGACATAGAAAAGCTCAGTGTCCCACTTCGCTTTCCGTTTTGAAACGCTTCGTTGTTATCCCATGGAATCCAAGTCAAAAGATTGTTTTCAGGATTATTATACAGGTAGTAATTATGAGTCATGTTACCGTAGGTATCCCAGTTTTGAATAACTGTGTTGGCAGCCAACCATTTTAGAAAGTTATCTACATCTAAAACACTTTCCAGATTAGTTTTCCAGGTTTCCACATCACTTGTTCGGGTGGCGCTATTGATCACATCATATAAAGCCCTCACATCAGAATAATCTGCTGTTTCCTCATTGGTCTTCAGTTCCATTTCGTCGGTATCATAAGTTCCGCTGGCAAATGAAGCTGCATCACCATCGGGCTTATACAGGTTCCCGGAACCATCGGCAAATTGTGTATCGATCACCGTGTCGTCCACCTCTTCCACCAACGCATACACCCCATAATATTGCGAACCAGAGCCTTTGTTGATATACACTGCACAAAAGGCTGTTTGAGAAGCTGCCAATCCAAACTGACGAAACAAGTCGGCTCCTACTTTCTCTCGCATGAGCGATGCATCGTCGTAATTGTTATTCAGATTAAGTTGTTTAAAACCGTAAAACCGTTGGTTTTTCAGTGCCGGATAATCATCTTCGAACTCATCAAAATCGAGCTTGAAGGATAATTTTTTGTTTCCCGATTGATAGGCAGACTGAAGACTGGAATTACCCTTGTAGCGTATTCCCACATTATACCATTCAATGTCATTAAATTTAAAAGAACACTTATACCAATCTGGGTCGTCAAACGAAGTACTCATACCCGGACGACTACCTCCAGAACTCAATATAGATGACAAGTTGGATTGCATGGATGACCAATCTGAGCTGCTTATTTCGATGTCGAAACGGAGTACCTCGGTCTGATTAAAAACGATAGAGTAATCTGGTTCAACATCGTTACCGTGAGTTATATCTGTCCAATCGGAATAATCCGTTCTATCAACGTCTTCTTCTTCTTCTTCTGTTTCTGTTTCTGTTTCTGTTACCATATCATCATCCCGACAGGCAGAAAAGGTTATAACCGTAAAGGCAAATAGAATTAAAATATGTTTTTTCATGGGACTGATTTTATTAATTAATAAAACTAAATCTGTGTAATTTGTGGACTAACTTAAAACTTGATTTTATATCCGACACTAAGTATATGCTTGTTGCGATATTCGTTGTTATAATAATCGAACTTGTAGCTCAAGCCCACATAGTTCTTTTTAAACAATTTGTAATCTGCCCCAACGGAATATCTCATTTTATATAAAGATGATCCGGAGAGGTCCTGAAACAGTTCGGCAGACGCGGAGGGGGTTAGTTTACACTTTGGGATATTATACTTAAGTCCAACTTTATACCTCAGAAAATCCAAGGCATCATCGTCCTCCTCATCTGCATAGTTGCTATATCTTAACCTAAATGACCCTTCAAACCGATTAAAATCCTTTTCGGCAGTAGCGCTGTACGAAAAACGACTTAAATACTCAGTGTCCTTGTTTTCCCTTTGGTTCGCAATATATCGGTAAGCTGCCCCAAGGGTTAAAAACTTGAATGCCTTGTATTCAAGCTCGGCTTCTATCAGGCTCTTGTCCAGCGTAAAATTTTCATCGAAACGTAATTCAGGTATAATATTGAATTTTACCTTTTTCAAAGGTTTAAAGCTCATTTTAACCGACGTACGGGTTTGAAACTCATTTTCGACTTCTTGTGCTTTGGCGATACTACTTACCATCAACAGGGCAATAAGCAAGTATCCTGGTTTTATATACTTCGTTGGTTTCATAATTTAATTTTCAGAATTATAGTAAAGGATAGCATCTTATTTACAGCTTACACCTAAAGATGCCATCCCTTATCAATTAATGGCTTTTTTTTCCTTTCCGTTTACATTGAAATAGAGGATGATTTCGGCGACGTCTTTCAGGAAATCTATTTTTTGAATTTCATAGCGTTTGATGTTTATTCCTGTTCGTTCTTTTAAGTCTTGTAGAAGGACATCGCTGTTTAAAGCATGGATATTTTCTATTTTCTCGTAGATAAGTCTGACGGATCCTTCCTGCTTTAGCATCAGTCGCTTTTCGAGTACCCAAAGACCAAATACAATTACAAAGTTTGTAATAATCAATTCAGAATAACTTACCTTTTTATTGGCCAACGCATTAATTACAGATATTCCGATAACGATGAACAGATAGGTCATTTCCTTTATGGGGATGGCATCGGTTCTATACCGTATAATTCCAAAAATAGCGAACAGCCCAAGTGCAAATCCTAATTCGAGTTTTACGCTATTGAGCAAAAAGCTTAATAAGAAGACGATAACACCAATGGATAGGTAACTAAAATAAAAGTCTTTCCGTCTGCTGTTTTTGGCATACATAAAATGCACCACCATAAAGATGAGTAGCGTGTTAAAAGCAAAACGAACAATTAGTTCTGTAAAATCGACTACGTTTATTATTTTGATATCCAAAAACCTGAAACCGTCTTCCCACAGCTCAAGTTTTGTTGGAGGATTCGCAATAACATTGCTTTGTATTTTGTCGGCAATGAATTCTAAATTAATCATAGATTTTGTGTTTAATAATATAATTTGTTTTCCGTCTGTAATACCTTTTCAATACTCCTTATTTTTCCCTTAAAAGCATTTCGCTTTAAACCCGTGTCCGTAACCGTCCGGCCTACACAATACTTGCTAAACCCGGCGGGCTTAATACGCTGGTCTCTTAAGGTCGTAAGCAATGGTGATGCTGAAGAACGGCCATCAGATTTAACCTCAACTATTACCAAATCGTCAAGAGAAACTGTTTTGTCCCCCTGATGGAATTGGAGGTTGAGATCGATGGTACAACGCTCCTTAAAGTTTTTATTAACCAGGGTTAACCTTGAGAAATTATTGATTAACGACGGCCTTAATTCGTCATGACAGAAAGGTGTAACTTCATTTATAAAATCCACTTCCTGATCTGTAAAATCAGACACCTCAAAATCAGACGGGATGCGCTTTTTTATGGTTCTGCCTTTGTTGTTTTTAAACTTGACTTCGAAAAAACTAATGCCAGATGAAACATAGCTTCGGCGCCTGATTTTATACCGGTTGAGTTTACCATTGTGATGGGCAGCAAACATCCGGCTTTCGAACGTATCGAAATACACCGTAGAATACTGCAACAAGTTCTGTCCGTTAATATGAAGCAAAAAATAGTCTTGACTAATCATATCCAGGAGTGCAGGAAGTTGATTCGTATGGAACCAGAACTTTTTATCAACTCGGTTCATCAACTTAACCTGTTCCATCTCACTTAATTGAATAGAATCAAATTTTTTAGTTTTCAAGGATCTCATGACAGTTTTAATTTTACGATTTCGTTGCCGTATTGTTAATTTCATGTTAAATGTACTGCCCGGTAAGGGCTCTATGAAAAGCAATCTACAAATCATGAGTTTTTATAGACAGTTCATAGTATTCGTTAAACAAGAGATTTTCACCATTTTATATTTTAGATGGCCACCACATGTTTTATCCTTGAAAATCACGATAGTGTTAGTTAGTGTGGGCAGTGCCAAACCTGCTTAGACAATGCAGAACGGCGCAATAATCATATCAAAATTTTGCCAAACAATCTGGACTAGACAAAACCCGATTGATATTGGCTCGACCAAGTTGGGATGATTAAACCCGGATTATGTATTGGAGGTTCGTCATGAGCATGGCAAGTACAATAAAACAAGGCATTACTGAAACGAGGCATCACTTTTCCCGATTACTTTCGGGAGCATCGTTCTGGTGAGTTGAAGTGAGGCAACGAAGTGTCTTGTTTTAAAGTAATTTCAATGGGTAATAGAATTTCTAATGCATATTGCGGTTTAAAATACCACAAAATAAAAAACCACCTATAAGCCGTTGCTCCATAGGTGGTATTACACAAATATTAACTTAAACCTAAGCTTATTAATTTTAGTATTTCAAGATGTTCTGATATTGGCAGGCTGATAATCTCCAAAAAAGTAGGCAACTTCTATATTGAATTGACTCTTTTGTTTTTTTATTTCTCCCATGTCAGGACAACCAGACTTTAATACCTCTCTTATTCTATTAAAATGGGTAAGGAATAACTCCGTGATTTGAACTTTCTGTAGAGTGTCTAATCCTGTTTTTTTAGTCGTAAGAATTACCATTTCTCTAATCTCCTCAGAATTTGGCAACAAAGCCTCATCCTGAAACTCTTGGTTCTCCCGTACGCAATAATTTGTTGTGAAAAATGTTGTTAACGCATCGAACAACATACTTACTCTTTGTAATTTCATGTTCGTGTTGTTTTTAATTGATTAAACTATAAATATTACACTAAGCAAATGATATAATTATGCAATACTAAAAGTAATCGACCAACCTTATTATTTTATCCATGAATGTTCAGCCGAACCTTCCTTTTTCTGATATTCATAATTTATGTTCATTTAACCCAATTTTAAAAGAATCATCTATTGTCCATATCTTTTAAATTTTGAGCTGGTTTAATATTGATATGCTGCCCTTCCCCAAAAAAGTAGGCCATTTCTTTTTCAAAACCATGCCTGATCCTTATAATTTCATTTTCATCAGCCATTCCAAACTCAACTCTCTGGATCACTTGATTAAAATATTTAAGGAACAACTCAGTTATTTCCTGCTCCTGTTGTACATCTAACCCAGTGGTTTTTGTGGTCATTAGTACCATTTGTTTGATTTCCTCTGAACTCGGCAATAGACTCCTCCCTCTAAAAATATCGTTCGTATATTTATAATAGTTGCTAATATAAAATGAAGATAGGGCGTCAAATAACATATTTACTCTTCGTATTTCCATGGTTGTATTGTTTATGTTGGATTAAACTGAATAGATAATCTAAGGGAATGATATATTTACGCAATAAAAAAAGTAATCGACCAACCTTATTCTTTTTTCAACAAATTAAAAGAATAACAATAGCTGCATCCATAAAATCACAACTAAAATTCCTGTCAGTACCAAACAAATCTCAATATACCTGTTGTATGTTTTATACCTATCCTTCATTTTGTTTTGATTTTGATTAACCCATCTTAGTAATTACGTAATATTATATTGTGACTTGTTGCTATTGTCACAGCGTCTCCGAATCAATTTTCGGTGGTAGGAATTTGCCTAATTTGAGAATCCTCCGTGAACCCAGGACTCAGTGCTCAAATTCGAATGGTATGGTTATTAGCTTTGGCCACACGCTTTAATAAGTCATTTGCAATTGATACTCTTTGGTCTTCAACGCTCCGACTTTACACTTAACAAGGAAATGATATTAATTGGGAAATAATAAAACAATCGACAATTAGCATTTTTTCATCTACGAAACAGTCTCTTACATCAAGATTTCGATATATTTACATACGAGTTCCAGGCCTTATATGCCAAATACTGCTTATGTTGTTATTGTATATACACAGGAACAGCCTGGCTTTCCAAAAAACCAGGCTGTTCTGTAAATATATAATTATGCTAAACTAAGTTCTTTTGTTTCAAATACATTATCCTCAGGAAGGTCTCTGAGAAGCCTGCTTTTTTAAGTAGGCTGCAAATTTAGATTGTTGCTCTTTGGTCAGTAGCTCCTTTACTTTTGTTTCAAATGTAGCCTTCATTTTCTCCATCTCCGTTCTGCTTGGTCTTGAGCTCGATGACATTTTACTTTTCACCTCTTTAAAGTGACTTTGGTATACTGCCAACACTTTGGTTTCCTGATCATCCGTTATATCCAACTCATCAGCCAAATCGCTTACCATAGCTTTAATTTCTTTTGTTGATGGGATTGGAGGAGGACCTTGCTGTCCGCCTCGCTCACCACCTTGTGGCTGTCCCGAAACCATACCGCATGATAAAACCACCACCATCACCATGAGTGCTTTTAAACTTTTGCCTACTGAATTTTTCATTTTCATCATTTTTAAATTAATATTAAACTTTAAATAATAGTTTTGTTAACTTTTACATTAAAAAATTTTTTTTCTTACTTGATTGATTTTAATTGAAAACAACCGAATTGTTCCTGTTTGTATTTCAAAGAAAGAAACAAAAAACAAGCATGGAAATTGTAATCGACGGAACGTCCTTTTTTATCTGCGGAATTGAACCTAACACGTTTTATATCAATATACTCTTAAGATATTAGAGCTTTTTTTATATAAAAAAACAGGATGCACCCGTTGGCACATCCTGTTTCTACTCTTAATTTATAAAACACGATTCTATATCTCCCACCAAAGGGAAATAGCTGTGCTAACGCTTCTCCTCTTCGGTTTCATTTTTCAGTTTTATTTTGTTTGAAGATGCTAACATAATTAATAAAGAACTGAACCCGAAATAAAATCGACGGATCGTGGATTTATGTCGATAAAACTGAAAGATTGACTTCAGCTAATTTTATCATCCGAAATAATTTAAGACCAAAAACTCCGATATCTTTCTATCAATCATACAATTACACCCCTATATTAAAGAAATAATTCTTCAAAAAAACTTACCATACTGATAATCATGCTACATAACAGGTATAAAACAAGTGATTTTGTTCTTTAATTTATTGAAAAGGCTTAATTTTGCGGTCTCAAAAAACAAACAGTTATACAGTTATATTATGGCAGATAAAACTAAAAAACCGTTATTAAGTGATTTTCCGGCCATTACCACAGAGCAGTGGATGGACAAAATTACGGCGGATTTAAAAGGCGCTGACTTCGAGAAAAAGCTGGTTTGGAGAACCAATGAAGGCTTTAACGTTCGTCCTTTTTATCGTTCGGAAGATTTAAACGAGGTAAAATACCTTGACAGTCTTCCTGGTGAGTTCCCATATGTACGCGGAACAAAAAAAGACAACAACTGGTACGTTCGCCAAGACATTAAGGTGGTTAATGCTGTTGCTTCAAACAAAAAGGCTTTGGAAGTTTTAACCAAAGGCATTACTTCGTTAGGATTTTGCTATTGCAATGAGGTAGAGGATTTTAATACTGAAATTGCAACCGTATTGAAAAACATTATTTCTGATGATGTTGAAATCAACTTTTCAACCAGCCACGGCAGCAAAAAACTAATGGATGCTGTTGTTGCTTATCTTAAAAAGACCAACCGTGACTTAACGAAAGTTAAAGGTTCGGTAAACTTTGACACCTTAGGTTGCTTAACTACCTCGGGCAAAACTTGCAAAGGTTTCGACGAGATGTTCGACCATGCTAAAGAAATGGTTGAAGCTGGAGCCAACGTTCCTAACTTCAGAACTATCTGTGTAAACGGTCGTCTTTTCAACAACGCAGGTTCATCTATCGTTCAGGAATTAGCCTTTGCCCTTTCAATGGGTAACGAGTATCTAGCTCAACTAACTGAAAGAGGAGTAACCGTAAACGACGCTGCTTCAGCTATGAAGTTTAACTTTGGGGTGGGTGGCAACTACTTTATGGAGATTGCTAAGTTACGCGCTGCACGAATGCTATGGGCTACCATCGTTAAATCATATGGTCCTGCTGGATTAGAGCCTACTAAAATGGCTGTTCACTGTGAAACTTCTCAGTGGAACAAAACGGTTTACGACCCTTATGTTAACATGCTGCGTACGCAAACAGAAGCCATGTCCGCTACTTTAGGTGGAGCTGACTCGTTAACTGTTCAACCTTTTGATACTGTATATAAAGAGTCGGATGTTTTCTCTGAAAGAATTGCCCGCAACCAACAATTATTGCTAAAAGAAGAATCTCACTTCGATAAAATCACTGACCCTTCAGCCGGTTCTTACTATATCGAAAACCTTACCAACAGCATCGCACAACAAGCCTGGGCTTTATTTGTCGAAGTTGAAGAAAAAGGTGGGTACTTAACTGCATTAAAAGAAGGTTTTGTTCAGGCTAAAGTTAAGGAAACTGCTGACAAGCGTAAGAAAGCCATCGCTACCCGTCGCGAAAACCTGTTAGGTACCAACCAGTTCCCTAACTTTACAGAGAAAGTTGCTGATGCTTTAACCAACGGAAAAAAATGTGGTACAAAATGTTGCGAAGGAGACACCGTTATTGAACCAATCGAGAAATTCCGCGGTGCTGAAGAATTCGAAACCCTTCGATTAGCAACCGAAAAATCCGGAAAGACGCCTAAAGTGTTTATGCTTACCTATGGTAACCTGAATATGCGTCTTGCTCGATCTCAATTCTCTTCTAACTTCTTTGCATGTGCGGGTTACGAAACAATTGACAACAACGGGTTCGACACTGTTGAAGCCGGTGTTGAAGCGGCCAAAGCAGCTAAAGCCGACATTATCGTTCTTTGTTCATCCGATGACGAGTATGTTGATGCTGCCCCAGCTGCTTTTAAAGCCATTAACGGCGAAGCCATCTTTGTGGTTGCCGGTGCACCGAAATGCGCTGATGACCTAAAAGCACAAGGCATCACTAACTTTGTCAACGTTCGTTCTAACGTATTAGAGACATTGCAAGGCTTTAGCAAAGAACTTGGTTTATAATACGAACACAGAGACACAAAGACACAGAGTTTTCTTTTGAGAGATTATGAGTTTAGCGCTTTACAATAAAATATCTGGCGAAATTATAGCTGCTGCAATTGAGGTCCACAAACAAATGGGGCCAGGTATGCTGGAGTATGCATATGAACAATGCTTAATATTTGAATTAGAAAGCAGAAACTTAAAAGTAGAATCTCAAGTAAAGCAAGCTCTTGTATATAAAGGCACAGAATTAAATAAACATTTCTTTCTGAATTTATTGGTTGAAGATTTAGTTGCCATCGAATTGAAGTGTGCAGAAGATATACTTCCTGTACATGAAGTACAGTTGGTTACTTACTTAAATTAGCCAATAAGAAGCTAGGACTATTAATTAATTTTAATGAACCCATTTTAAAACGAGGTATCAGACGTCGGGTTAATGGAGAAATATAATTCTCTGTGTCCCTGTGCCTCAGTGTTCATCTAATAATCTAAAATAAAATGGCAAGACCAGATTTTAAAAATATAGATTTCAAAAAAAGTTCTCCTTGTGGCGGTGTTAACGCCAAAGAGTGGGAGAAGAAACATGGGATTAAGAAGGACTGGATAACCCCGGAACGCATCCCTGTTAAGAGTGTTTACTCAAAAGACGATTTAGAAGGGATGGAGCACCTGAACTATGCGGCAGGTTTACCTCCATACCTACGTGGACCATACTCTGGTATGTATGCCATGCGTCCCTGGACTGTTCGTCAGTATGCCGGTTTCTCTACGGCAGAGGAATCAAATGCATTTTACAAAAGGAACCTTGCTGCTGGTCAGAAAGGTCTTTCTGTAGCGTTTGACCTGGCGACGCACCGTGGCTACGATTCTGACCATGAGCGCGTAGAGGGTGATGTAGGTAAAGCAGGTGTGGCTATCGACTCTATCAAAGATATGCGTATTCTTTTTGATGGTATTCCATTGGATAAGATGTCGGTATCGATGACTATGAACGGTGCCGTACTCCCGGTATTGGCCTTTTACATTGTTGCAGGTTTAGAGCAAGGTGCTAAATTAGAAGAGCTTTCCGGTACTATTCAGAACGATATATTGAAAGAGTTTATGGTGCGTAACACTTACATCTACCCTCCTAAATTCTCGATGAAAGTGATCGCTGATATCTTCGAGTACACTTCTAAAAACATGCCTAAGTTTAACTCTATTTCTATCTCTGGTTACCACATGCAAGAAGCTGGTGCAACCGCGGATATTGAGTTGGCTTATACTTTAGCAGATGGTTTGGAATACCTACGTGCCGGTGTTAATGCCGGTATGGACATCGATTCGTTTGCTCCGCGTTTGTCGTTCTTCTGGGCTATCGGAATGAACCACTTTATGGAGATTGCAAAAATGCGCGCCGGTCGTATGCTTTGGGCTAAGATTGTAAAGAAATTCAATCCTAAGAACCCGAAATCGTTGGCATTGCGTACCCACTCGCAAACTTCAGGTTGGTCGTTAACTGAGCAAGATCCATTTAACAACGTTGGTCGTACTTGTATTGAGGCGATGGCTTCCGCACTTGGCCACACGCAGTCGTTACACACCAACGCATTGGATGAGGCCATTGCCTTACCAACTGATTTCTCTGCTCGTATCGCACGTAACACGCAGATTTATATCCAGGACGAAACTCAAATTTGTAAAGCCGTTGACCCTTGGGCTGGCTCATACTATGTGGAATCTTTGACTAACGAGTTGGTTGAAAAGGCCTGGGCATTAATCGAAGAAGTTGAAGAATTGGGCGGTATGGCCAAGGCTATCGAGAGTGGTGTACCTAAAATGCGTATCGAAGAAGCTGCGGCGCGTACGCAGGCTAAAATTGATGCCGGAACGCAAACTATCGTTGGAACCAACAAATATCGTTTGGAGAAAGAAGATCCAATCGACATTTTAGATATCGACAACTCAGCTGTACGTCTTTCGCAGATCGAGCGCTTAAAAAAGCTTAGAGACGAGCGTAACGAAGACGATTGTCAGGCTGCTCTTGCTGCTATCACCAAGGCTGTTGAAACAGAAAATGGCAACCTGCTTGAACTAGCTGTTGATGCGGCTCAAAAAGGGGCTTCTCTTGGTGAGATTTCTGACGCATGTGAAAAAATTGTAGGAAGATATAAAGCTGTGATTCGTTCAATTAGTGGTGTGTATTCTAGCGAAGCTGGAAAAGATGATGATTTTGAGAAAGCTTGTAGCTTAGCGAAACAATTTGCTGAGAAAGAAGGCCGTCAACCTCGTATTATGATTGCGAAAATGGGACAGGACGGTCACGACCGTGGTGCCAAAGTAGTTGCAACGGGATATGCCGATATTGGTTTCGACGTGGATATGGGGCCATTGTTCCAGACACCTGCCGAGTCGGCTAAGCAAGCAGTTGAAAACGACGTTCACGTAGTGGGTGTTTCTTCATTGGCTGCTGGCCACAAGACATTGGTTCCGCAGATTATTGCTGAATTAAAGAAACTAGGTCGTGAGGATATCATGGTTATCTGCGGTGGGGTAATCCCGGCGCAAGACTACGAATACTTATATGAAGCTGGTGCCGTAGCTATCTTTGGTCCCGGAACATCCGTTTCAAAAGCTGCTACCGACATCTTGAACTTATTGCTTCAAGCTGCCGAGTAATTTTTCGGAGCAGTCTAAAATTCAGATATAAAAAAGCCATCTCGTTAATTCGGGATGGCTTTTAGTTTGTATTACCGGACTAGGGTTTATCGCTTTATAAAATATATTCGCTCACCTACTTCCTTAATATCATAATCATTGCAAACATCTTTACCAAATTCAAGTTGAATACGTTTCACTGCATATCTCGATTTCCATATACCATGGATCTTTTTTGAATTTTCAACCATCTGTTCCATATAAACTCCATCAGGCATTTTCTTAGTAATTGTATCTAACTTAATGTCATGATGAATGATAAACTGGTTGGTTTTCCTTAATTCAATTCTGGGAAATGAACGATTAACCCTTGTTGATGAAAAAACCAAGGTATCCTTTTTTGAAACAGCTTTATCTACATCATTATCTAAAAAATAGAACACATCTCTTTTTTTAGTTGAAGTAAATTCCTTCTTTTCTAATCGCAAATTATTAGCGTTAGCTGTCAAAATTCCATAAGTCTGAATACCTTTTAACAATTTAACAGATAATATACTGTTTGATTCATCAACACTCCATTTGTCAATACCTCCACCTGATGCAATAACTAAATGTGTTTGCTCTTTCTTATAGTAATCTTTAATCTCGCATTTAGATATCCTCAAAGAATCTTTCCCCAGAAAATTCCATTGAAGATAGACGCTATCATTATTTTGCCTTGTAAAGTTTAATACTTTATCATTTTTGTTAATGCTAGAGGAATACCAGTAACCTTTAAATGTTTCTCCATTTTGTTGTGCAAAATTTTCTTGAAAAGAAAATGCAAGTACGAAAAGTAATAAAATGAGGAACCGAAATGTTTTCATATTGATTAGTTTAGAGTTATGATCACCGAATCATTCAGCAATATTTGATAATTATCAAATGCTAAGCCACAATTTAGAAGCGCCAACTAGTGCACCCCTATACCACTATGATTATGTACATTACAGTATACAAAAAATATTCTTAATACATAATACACCATCCATTATCGCCCTGTAGGGCGATAATGCGCTGCAACTGTATCTAATTTTACCCTTTGTGATCCTGCAACCTTTGTTTCTCCACCAATATCCAGGCCGTATCGAGCAACAACATTAATTGCTCAGCGTGAAACTTTGAGTACAAGCTGTTTTTTGTTGCCAACCAAAATAATGAAACTACCTTATCGTCAAATAAAACCGGAATAGTGATTGACTTCAGCATACCTCCGTCAAGCATTGATGTTTTTTGAAACGGATAGTTGACTTCAGGATTATTGATGATGACAGCTTCCTTTAACTTCACTGCTTTATTTAAGCAATCCATGTTTTCAATACTCTCATCTCCATTGGTATATGGATGCGTTAAATTTACCTCTTCGGACCAATTGTTTAAGTAAAATATACCCTTTTCTTGATCGTAATGGTATACAGCACCTACATCACTACCTGTAAAATCCATACTTTGTTTTAGTGTAAAATCGAGCAGGTCGTTTATAGAGTTGGCCTTATAATGAATAATATTTTCCAGCCCCATAAAACGTTTATTCACCTGCTGAATCTGCAGTTCAGCCTCAGCCGATTTTGTCGTATCCAGAATTATGGAGTGCAATAACTGATGATCGTTAACGGAGACCGGACTTGAGAAAACATCAACGTCTCGTATGTCACCTGACTTAAGGATATGCTGAAATTTAAAGTGGTTTCTTTTCTCGCCCAGCGCATTATTCATTTCAACTTCAATTTCTCTCGTGCTGAGTAAATTTATTTTACTCATTGGGAGGCCAATTAATTCGGTTTTCCCATATCCGTAAAAATCGACAGCGGTATCATTGGCATCCACTATTAAACTGTTTTCAGGATCGATAATAAGCATTACTGTTTTACTCTTATCAAAAATAGTTTTAAACCTATGTTCACTTTCCACCAGCGCGAGCTCAACTTCCTTTTTATCGGTAATGTCGATATGGGTTCCTGTCATTCGAATGGGTGATCCGTCACTGGCCCACTCAACAATACTTCCCCTTGAATGAATCCAGACCCAATGCCCGTTTTTGTGTTTAAACCTAAATTCTGCATCGTAATAATCAAGTTCTTTTTTAAATACCTTATTGAGGGTTTCATTAACATGTGACACATCTTCCGGGTTCATCAGAAGCAGGGCCAAATCACCGTTGATTGGATCCAGTTCGTCTTTTGCATAACCTGCTATTTCGGCCCATCTATCATTTATAATTAATTCGGATGTTTTAAGGTTCCAATCCCAGGTGCCCGCATTGGTTCCTTTTAGTATATCCTCATTTCTGCTTTTTTCCATCATTAAAGCATTCTTTGCTTGAACGCTTTCTGTAATATCATCAAATATAACCGCAAAAAAGTTAAGCTGTGGCGAAAAAACATGGAACTCAAAATACTTATCGAGCTCAGGCAGATAATCGACAAACCTGTTAGTTCCACCATTTACTGCTACGCCGCCAAAACCTTCGAGCCAATGATCAATCTTGTATGGGAACACCTCACTAGCCTTTCTATTCACCACTTCATCATATAATAGCTGGTGCAATTCCAGAAATTTAGGATTTACATCGTGGATAATATAATCTGTTGGCTTGTTCTTTTCGTCTAAAAGAATCTCATAGAACCCGAAGGCTTCCGACAAATGGTTAAATAATTGCTTGTATTTCTTTTCACTCTCTGCCAGTTGTACGTTTTTCTGATTTAGTTTGGCAATATAAATTCTAAGCTCCTCTTCAACCTCTAACAGGTGCCTGTTTTTCCCATTCAATTCCTCACTAATGGTCCTGTATTCCTCGTACAACGAAAGGTTTTCTTCTACCTGATCTCTTAAGCGCTGTTCGTACAGATAACGATCTGTTAAGTCCTGATGTGTTCCTATTATCCTATACACCTTACCTTGGCTGTTTTTCATGGCCAAGCCCCGGGACAAAACATGCACCAGCTTGCCCGATTTATGCTTCATCCTAAATTGTGCTTCATACACCTCTGATTTATCACTTACAAGGTCTTTTATCTTTGATAAAGCTTTATCTCTGTCCTCTTCAAACAACAAGTTCTCCCAGATGCCTAATTTATTGTCCAACTCTTCATCGGAATACCCTAACATTTCTTTCCATCGTGCCGACAAAAACAATTCATCGGTATCTACATTCCAGTCCCAGACTCCCTCATTGGTGCCGTTTATGGCTAATCTAAAACGTTCTTCGCTAAGTCTGAGTTCTTCACGTTTGCTTGCCAACTCTGCCATGTTAGCTTTCAGTTTTTTCTCCGCATTAATTAAATCTATATTGGAATCGCATAGCTCTTCAATGTTTTTTTGGTATTCTTGAGCAAGGCTTACATATTCACCGTTCAAAGTATGATATTCATCTACCTGACTTCTCAGGTCACCTTCTACTTTATTTCTCCTTTTAATGGAAACTAGCAAATAAAAAATAAGTACTGATTGAATTAAAACAAAGATAAGCCCCACAAAAAGTTCACCCTTATATGATTCTATAAAATCTTTCTGGGGGTTGTTTATAATCAAACTATTGGCTGGCAATAATGACGCATCTATGCCAAACCTATCCAGCTCGTTATAGTCGAATATATACTTGTTGGGGCTTTCGGTGGCAACCCTGATGCTGTCTGTATTTTTACCTTTCAATATTTCATACACGTATGATGCAGCCATTTCACCTTGATGTTTTTGAGAGATGACCCTGCCTCCAAATATTCCATTGTTAATACCGTGATGCCACAAATGAAACAAAGGACCTTTCAGGTTTTTTTTAATAAACATCAATGATTCATCAAAGCTCTTTATCTCATTGTTTTTATCCCTTAAGAAAGATAGCAGAAGAACGGGTGTTTTGTTACCAATTTTTTGAAGTTCCCTTTTAATTTCCTCAAATGAATAATCCGCCAGTGATAATTCAATTATTTTAATATTGTTTTTTGAGAAGGCTATTTTTCTAAAGTGCATCAAATCTGCCATTCCGGTATAGGAAGCATCCGCCAAAACACAGATTTGTTGATTATCGGGAAACAATTCCAGCATTAAATCGACAGTCTCTTTAATAGAAATAGCTTCCACTATACCAGTTATATTCGATTCAAAGTTTTGAAGCCTGGCCTTAACAACACTGTTAACCCCAAAGAATACGATCGGAATATCTTTAAAAAGGCTATCTTTTTGATTTAAAGCATAGTTAAACGCATTGTCGTCGGAAACCAATATGGCGTCATACTTTAACCCTTTGTCTATTTTATTTTTTAGCCACTGATGAAATAATCGCAAACTGCATTCCGTACTAAATCGTTTGCTATCCATGTTTTCGATATCAATTTCAACATGAACCGTGTCCAAAACAGATCTTATCCCCTCCACCTGATCAAAGTAAGTCGGAAAACTAGAGTTGTAGGAGCTGATATACAGCACCCTTTGAGGCACCTCAGCTAGTAATGCCTGAACTACACTCACTAACCACAAAAGCAGTAAAATATATACTTTCTTTATGCACATAAAATCCTAAAAAGTTTTTCGCGGCATATAAAATATGGTAGCGGCACCGCTGTTATCCTCCATATTTTCAAACTCAATCCTTCCTTTATGCAACAAAATAATCATCTTGGCTAAAAATAGTTCCATTGCGTTATTTCTTTCAAACCGGTAATTCTGACTGCTAACCGATTTGAAAAAATGATTTAGCTCCTGTCCTTCATACGAACTACCTGAGTCTACAATCTTAATTTTAATATGTTCATCTTCGTTTGACACAAGTACGTTAACAAATCCTTTTTTCGTGAAAATCAACGAACACTCAAGCAAAGCGGTTATAGCGTTTTGAATAAATTCCTGGTCAGCTTCAACCACAGCTTCTGGGCATTCGGTTATAAACTTTGTTTCTATTTCTTTGCACTTTGCCTTTTCGGAAAACCCGATTAGTACGGTTCTAATTACAGGCAGTAAATCAATTGGTTTCAAGTTGAGTTGAGACTCCCCTTTTAACTGAAGGTTTGATATTTGAAGGGCCGCATAAGAATATTTCTCCAAATTATTAACGGACGAGTCAAGCAATGAAACAATTTCTTGAATATACTCATCATGTGTCAGGGATTTCAGAAGGTTAATAGAACCTACAATCCCATTTAATGGGGTGCGAAGCTCATGACTTATCGAATTCAGGAAATCATTTTTAGCCACATCCAATATTTTCAGATTTTCGTTGGCTTCTGTAAGTTTATCGTTTGATTTTTTCAGCTCCAGCGTTTTCTTTTCCACCTCAGTGCTCAACCAACCGTTAACATCTATCAGTTTCTCCCGCGACTTCTTCAGTTCGATGTGTGTACTCAACCGTACTAATAATTCCTTTTGATTAAACGGTTTGGTAATAAAGTCAACCCCTCCTTTCTCAAAGCCCTCCGTTATACTCTCTATATCTTGTCTTGCGGTAAGAAAAATAATAGGGATATTAACATTATCCGGATTTTGTTTGATGATGTCGCAGGTTTCAAACCCGTTCATCTCGGGCATCATAATATCCAGCAATATAGCATCAAATGTTGCTCCATTCAACCATTTAATCGCACTTGCCCCATTCAGGGCAACTTCAACTGTATAGTTGTTCTCCGAAAGCAATGCAGCAATAATTTGCAAGTTTTTAGGATTGTCGTCAACAACAAGTACTCGATCGTTCATAAAAAGTTATAGTTAGCTAATTATATTTTTTTATTAAATCAGTTTAAATCTTCTAATAGGGGTTCAAATTGATAAATCAGTTTCTGAATTGTCTCAAAATCATATGACTTTATTGCAGTATCCAACTTTACGGTGTACCTTTCCAGTGCAGGCCATGTTATATTCTTTTTCAGCCCATTTAGTTCATACAACATCGCACTCAATTTTTCAGACGACAAGATCTCTTTTAAACTTTGCCATAGGGGGAGCACAGTATCATTAACCGTTGCCTTAATAAATTCTATGTCTTCCATGCTTAAATTAGCCGCTGCTTCATTGTTTTCCACGCTCTCATCAGCACCTTCTTCCTCATTGGGCAAAACAAATTTACATATCTCCTGAATGAGTTTGTGCTCAGGTATTGGTTTTGAAATAAAACCGTCAAAACCAGCTTTTCCGGCCAATTCGGCTTCGTGTATATTACTCGATGAAGAAACTGCAATGACAGGAATATGTTTGATATCTTCAGACCCCTTAATATCTTTTAGGCTTTTAAATTTATTATGTTTTGGCACGCGGAGATCCATAATAATAACCTCAGGTTTTTCAGTTAAAGCAAGCTCCAAGGCTCTTTTACCATGCGCACAGACTATACTTTTTAGGTTAAGGTTAGAACACATAGCGCTCAACACCTCAAGGTTAGTTTCAACATTATCAACTATCAGAACCTTTTCCTGATTGAATTTGATGTTTCCTTCTAATTCCCCTTCAATTTCAGAAAAGGGATCATCGGTTGCCTCAATATCGGGAATGACAATGGAGAAGGTGCTGCCTAAGCCCACCTCGCTTTCCAGTGAAATAAGGCCGCCCATCATTCTAACTAATTTTTGTACGATGGACAAACCCAGTCCGGTACCCTGATGTTCTTTTTCGTTAGGGTTTTTATCTTGGATAAATGGTTCAAAAATGCTATTCTGCTTATTCTGTGCTATACCAATCCCGGTATCACACACCTTTATGGACAGGGTTCCTTTTTTTTCATCCTCGTTAAATTTAAAGAAGCTTTGCACCTCCACTTCTCCCTTGCTCGTAAACTTAAGGGCGTTGTTTACCAGGTTAAGCAATATCTGCTTTATTTTAAGTGAATCGACATATATTAACTTTGGAAACTTGACCTGAGGCTTGATCAGAAGATCAATCTGTTTCTCGGCGAAATTCATGGAGAATGTTTGCTCAATCTCTCTTAGCAAGCTTACAAAATCGGTATTCTCCTTTCTGATGACCATCTTGCCTGCCTCAATCTTTTCCAAATCAAGCAAGTCGTTTATTAAGGCCAGCAGAACTTTACCGCTGGCTTTTATTGAATTCAGATACCCGTTTAACGGAGCTTTAACAATGTGTTTGCTTAACAACTCCGAAAAACCGATGATAGCGTTCATGGGAGTGCGGATTTCGTGCGACATGTTAGCCAAAAACATTGATTTTGCTTCACTAGCCTGTAAACTTTTGTTACGTTCAAGCATTAGGGCATTCATCAATTCTTTGGTGTCGGAGATATCAATTAATATTCCCGAAATTTCGCTGGCTCCCTGTTCGTCCATCAACAACTGACCTGTAAACCGTACCCATATATATTTATTATCTACCCTTAAAAAACGGAATTCAACGGTTAATTTCTTATCGTCCGAATTTAAGGCAAGGTCAAATACTTCAAGTATATAATCGTAATCCTTTTCGTGAATCCTGGATTTCATCCACACTAAATCCACTACTTCGTTGTTCAGGTTAAGCCCGGTAACATTTTCAAAAATAGAGTTAGTCCTAAGTACCTTTTCTTGAAGGTCATACTCCAGATAGGCAATATTGCCCGATTTCATGCCAAACTCTAACCTGTCCTTCAATTCTGCAATTCCGTTATCGTCTGAAACACGATTAGAAATATCTACACGAACCTCGGCTATGTGCCAAACATCAGGCTCAACCTCGTAAGGGCAAGCTATTACCTGAAAGTTTTTCCCTTTATCCCAGTATTGAAAAGTTGTTTTTGATTTTATATCCTTTCTGGTCGGACATTGATTGCACCTTTCATCTGCTCCGCGAAATTGCTGGTAACACCTTTTGTCAATCTTTGCTATATCCTCGTGACTATGAAAAATAATATCTCCTTCTTCACTGCTAATAGTAAGTACCGCATTGGTGGCGGTTAATACATTGCGCAGTTGATTGTTTAAAAATTCCAAACCTTGTTCTCTTTCTTTGGCCTGGCTGATGTTCACCATACATCCAACAAGTTCATTCACCTGATCATCTTGGTCAACATTTACCTTAACCACATCTTGAATCCAGATCACCGAGCCATCTTTTTTTATAAACCTATACTCAAGAATATGATCTTTACCGCCATCTTTTATCCGGGAGTAATATTCAATCGCTCTGCTTCGGTCATCAGGATGGATGGCCTCCTTCCAATCCTTTAAGCTATTCCAATCGTCCAGCGTATATCCAAGCAATTGTTCCGCCTGGCTTCCAATATATTTAAATTGTCCCGAGTTATAATCCAAACACCAAGGAACACCGCCCATAACCCCTAAAAGATAATTAACCGTAGAAATATCGAAATTACATTTTAGTTTGAAATCGCTTTGACTTTTGAGATAGGATAGCTCAACCTGGTCACTAATGGTTTTATTAAACGTAGAAACAGGCAGACTAAGTTGATTTGTTTTTGTTGGAGAATTATTTAGCAATACAACAATTGCGCCCCAAACATCATTGCTGGAAAGTATTATGGGTGAAGTAAAATAAGAATGAGTCTGGATGGAATCAATACAACGCTTTTTTTGAATAGCTATGTCAATCTGGAAAGTTTGTAGTTTAATTATCGCACCCACATTATATGCGCTTGCAGTTTCTTTTGATGAAGCAACAACTTTTACAGCGTTATCTATTATTTCAGCTAAAAAGACCACCGAAGCATCGGTTAGTTTCTTAAGCATTAACATTTGATCGTGCCAATTGGCATATAAGCTTTTATCCATTCTCTTGATAAAAAGTTTTCGATTCAACAAGTTTTACGATAGCTTCAATCAGAAACCTCAACTACCAGAACGTACTGTTTTTCTTTTCGTTACGTTAAATTATCGATGAACTGTCTATCAATTCAATATCATAGCAAAGTTAGAATCTAAATCATCAACATATTATATGTACGATAAACCCGTCCTTTTGTTTCCTTAAATTAAGCACCCCAATATTTATTTTTAATTATCCCTCCACGGTTACTTGAACTACCTTACGCATCAAATTCCCTAAAGATGATTGCAAATGTGGAATACTATCGGCCAAAGAATGTATTATCCCCGTCGAGATTATTGACTCTCAGTTAATTCATAATACATATACGCCCCGTAACCTTTTCGAAATTGATGCCGTATAATAAACCAATGCCATAGTTAATTGACGTTAGAAAACAGAATAATGCCCAAAGTGTCAGAATCGGAAAAATACAATGAATCTCCCAATATACAGGGAGCTATTGGCTATTGGATGTATAACGTGCAAGAGGATATCCTACAACTTTCCGATGGGATTAAGCATGTTTTAGGTTTGGATAAATGTACCAGTTGTGCTTTCAGTAGTTTTAAATCGCTAATAGTAGTAGCCGATTTACAGCGCTTTGTGCAAGGGTTTAACGAATGGATTAACGGCGACACCACTAAAATTATTCAGGTTAGGATTATTGACGATAGCGGCAACATTAGGTTGATTCAAATTAAAGGACATTTGCGTTCGGACATCCGCAATAACGAAATAGTGTTATATGGAGCCTACATCGACATCTCTTATTGGACAAATTAATCTTTGCTGCTTACGAGAAATACTTTTAAAATACTGATATTATGTTTCTGTTATAAATTAGGCATTCTTGTTAAAAATCACATGGGTTAATATATGAATTGATTATATTCGGCTCTTCTATTAAAAACTTATTCATCGTGACTATGACAAGGCTATCCCTTTTTCTATCACTTGTTCTAATAACAAGTCTTGGTAATTCCCAGCATAAAAAAACCCTCTCCTTCAAGGACTATGACCATTGGAAATCACTGTCTAATCAAAAAATATCGAACAATGGCAAATGGATCTCTTATGAAATAAATCCGCAAAAAGGGGACGGTTACCTTTATCTGTACAATGTTGACTCGCAACGACTTGACTCTGTACCTCGCGGCAAGCAGGCTACTTTTTCCCCTGAGAACGACTTTATTGCCTTTAAAGTTATCCCCCAAGCCGATACCATCAGGGCACTTCAGCTGAAAAAAACAAAAAGCGACAAAATGCCCAAAGACACCTTGTGCGTGTGGAACTTACTAAATGGAGAAAAGAAAACCTATCCAAGGATAAAAGCTTTTACCATACCGCAAAAACAGGGGAACTGGCTTGCAGCCCATTTTCATAAAAGTATGGCCCCAAAAAAAAGAGAGAAATCCGACACCACAGCGCAGGACACAACTGCTGCCACCTTGAAAAAAAAATTAAGCAAATCCACCGAAAACAAGCCCGATTCTGCAAGACATAGGAAGAAACCAGCAAAGAAATTCAAAACGGAAGGTACCCAATTGGTTTATTTAAACCCAACAATGGGCGACAGTATTTCTTTTGAAAATGTAAGCAAATACTTTGTGCCCGAGTTTGGTGATGCCCTGTTTATATCACAATCGGTAGGCGATAGCCTGGAAGAAACCAAGATAAAAAGGTTAAATACGAACAATTTAATTATCGATAGCCTATTTCACAAACAAGGAAAATTACATGCATTAACCGCAAATAACAAAGCTGAGCAGATTGGTTTTTTATTTAGTCCAGATACTGTAAAAACCAAGACATACCGATTGTATTACTGGCGCCAAAAGAAGAATGAGCTTACCACTGTGGTCGACACGGCACATAATGATCTTCCTGTTGGATGGTGTGCCCACACCAAAGGAAGATTGTGGTTCTCTGAAAATGGGGATAAGCTGTTTTTTGGCACAGGCAAAAGGCCAAAGGAAGAATCAAAAGATACCTTGTTAAAAGATGAAAAAGTATTTGTCGATGTATGGAACTGGAAAGATACCCGCTTGCAACCCATGCAGAAAAAAAATATTTCAAAAGAGAAGGACAGGGCATATGTTGCTGCATACCTTTGCAAGGAAGGCATCATCCGGCAACTTGAAACGGAACAATTAAAATCGGTTGACATACCCGATAAGGGAAATTGGGATTTTGCTATTGGTTACGACCGATCACCTTATGAAAAAGCATCTTCATGGAACGGTGTTTTTGCCCGGGATATTTATACAATTGATTTAAAGTCGGGAAAAAAAACATTGGTCCAGGAGAAGGTGACCAATAAATACAGCTTTTCGCCAGACGGGAAATATTTATGCTGGTTCAATCCAAAAGACAGTCTATGGCACCTGAATAATATTCGTAAAAAAACTCAAATCGCTTTAAATAAAAAGTTGGACGTTGCCTTTTACGACGAGCTGAACGACGTCCCTAATTCGCCACAAGCATATGGTGTAGCCGGATGGAGTCCCGAAAGCGCTCATGTATACATCTACGACCGTTATGATATCTGGAAGTTCGATACTAAAATGAAAACCGAACCTCTGAACCTGACCAGAGGCATGGGGCGTGAACACACCACCAGGTACCGATATAAAAATCTGGATAAGGATATCAAATATATTGATGAAACCCAAGGTATTTTGTTGAACACCTTTAACGAATCAAGCAAAAACCAGGGTTACGGCTGGCTAAAGAATGGCATCTGGAATAAAGGTTTAGATGAAGCCTCATATCTTGAAACTCCTGTCAAGGCGAAAAAATCGGATCAGTTAATATGGCGGAAAGGCACGTTTAATGTATATCCCGAATTATACCTTAGTGCCCTGGATTTCGCCAATGAAAAAGTACTTTCAAATACCAATCCTCAACAAAAGGACTACAATTGGGGTAATATTCAACTGGTTGATTACACTGCGCTGGATGGCAAAAAATATCAAGGCTTATTGGTTACGCCCGAAGATCTGGATACAAGTAAAAAATATCCCATGATTGTCTATTATTACGAGCGGAGTTCTGATAGGCTGAACTACCACCATTCACCTCGCCCGAGTCGATCGACAGTTAACTGGACAATGTATGCAAGTAACGGTTATGTTATCTTCATCCCGGACATAGCATACAGAACAGGAGATCCAGGCTTGTGCGCATACGAGGCAATTATGGGAGGCGTAATGGCCATGACTCAGAAATTTGATTTCATAGATGAAAAAAATATGGGGTTACAAGGGCAAAGTTGGGGAGGATACCAAACCGCTTATATGATTACCCGAACCAATATGTTTAAAGCTGCCATGGCAGGCGCACCAGTAAGCAATATGACCAGTGCCTATGGCGGAATACGCTGGGGAAGCGGTATGAGCCGAATGTTCCTATATGAGCATACCCAGTCCAGGATTGGGGGAACACTTTGGGATAAATTCTCGAAATACGTGGAAAACTCACCCGTTTTTTACGCCCCACAAATTGAAACCCCGCTATTAATGATGCATAACGACAATGATGGCGCTGTACCCTGGTATCAGGGCATAGAAATGTTTGTGGCCATGCGAAGATTGGATAAACCTGCCTGGATGCTTACATACAACAACGAGCAACACAACTTGACCCGTAGGGCTAACTCCATTGACCTAAGCATTCGTATGATGCAATTTTTCGACCATTACCTCAAAGGGAAACCTGCTCCCGTTTGGATGCAATATGGAATTCCCGCTGTTGAAAAAGGGAAGAATATGGGTTACGATTTAGTAGAGTAGTTGTCAACATTGGCTGCAAATAAAAATAATACTTGTATCTTTGTATATCGATAATAAAAAATTCGTAATGGAATAATATTTGAATGTAAATATAAGCTGAACAATTGCATTACACGGTTGACATTCAGTTGATTTACATTCATTCAACGAGATTTAACAATGAAATTTTCCTTTATCAAAACAGCTAGGCACCGTACGTTTCATCATACACCAATTTATTATGATGAAGCCAAGGAGGAACGTGAAGAAAGAGCCAGAAGAATTAAATCAGAACTTGGCGTTGAGGTTGAAGATGACGATAGAAGCGCTGAAGACAGGATACGGGGTAAAATGCGCCGGAAAATAAAGGGCAGCTTTGATATTGCCCGTAAGGAAAAGAGAAAATCAAATGTAAGGTTAGCGATCATACTCATTGGATTAATGATCGTATTTTACTATTTACTTATGTCGAGCTCGGAGTGGATTCTTAAATATATGTAATTCTTCGGTTTCACTCAAAATACGATTTTTCAATACCTATTTGATCATGAAAACATCTGTTTAGCAGGTGTTTTCTTTTATATACAAGGTTAGTTTATGTCAGATATTATTCAGTTATTGCCCGACTCTGTGGCCAACCAAATTGCAGCGGGCGAAGTTATTCAACGTCCAGGTTCCATGTTAAAGGAACTGGTTGAGAACGCCATTGATGCAGGCAGCACCGATATCAAAGTCATTATTAAAGATGCGGGGCGCACACTGGTACAAGTGATTGACAACGGTTGCGGCATGTCCGCCACCGATGCCCGCCTTGCTTTTGAACGGCATGCCACTTCAAAAATAAAAGACGTAAACGATTTGTTTGCCATTCGTACCATGGGATTTAGAGGTGAGGCCTTGGCTTCTATCGCAGCCGTGGCACAAACAGAGCTAAAAACAAAAAAACATGGCGACGAGCTGGGAACCCATTTGGTTATTTCAGGCTCACAGGTCGAAAATCAGGAAGTTATCAATTGCCCTACAGGGAGTAACTTTATCGTCCGCAACCTGTTTTACAACGTTCCAGCCCGACGCAAGTTCTTAAAGAAAGACAGTACCGAACTCCGACATCTCATCAACGAATTCCAGCGAATCGTATTGGCCAATCCCGACATCAGTTTTAGCTTGGAGCATAACAAAATGCCCCTGTTTCAGCTCCCAGTATCAAATTTACGACAGCGGATTATCAATATGGTGGGCAAGGGAATGAACAGCCAGTTGGTTCCTGTAGAAACCGACACTACATTAGTCAAGATTCACGGTTATGTTGGCAAGCCCGAGGCAGCGCGCAAATCATCGGGCGACCAGTTCTTTTTTGTGAACCAACGTTATATGCGCCATCCATATTTGCACAAGGCCATTACCGAGGCCTATGCCAACCTGATATCGCCTAATACAATTCCTGCCTACTTTTTATATTTTGAAGTGGATCCTAAAATTATCGACATCAACATTCATCCCACCAAAACAGAAATCAAGTTTGAGGATGAGCGGGCCATCTGGCACATATTAAATGCCACTATCAAAGAGAGTCTGGGAAAGCACAATATGATTCCAACGATCGATTTTGACACCGCTGATATGGTGGATATTCCGGTTAGTGACAAAGACGCTGAAAAAGAAAACCCGGAGATAGAAGTCAACCCTTTTTTCAATCCTTTTGACACACCCATCCCTGATCCTTCCGGTTTTGGGGCAGGCAGTTCTTCTGCAACAAACAGTGGAGGCGGAACACGCACTTCTTCACCATCACCCAAAGGATGGGAACAGTTGTACAATGACTTTGAAGCGGAAAAAGGCAACATGCCATTTGACATACCACAACCGAGCCAAACCGTAACTACATCAAATTGGGAAACGGCACCCGAACCTCAACAACAAACCTTTCTTTCGGGCAATACCGATATAGAAGCTGCTTCTGGTGCTTCGTGTTTCCAGTTTAAGAGCAAGTACATTCTTACCTCCGGTAAATCAGGTTTAATGATGGTGGATCAAAAACGAGCCCACGAAAGGATTTTGTTTGAACGCTTGATGTTATCCATCACCAATAAGCAGAGTATGACTCAACAAAGCCTGTTCCCGGAACAACTGGAGTTTAATGCCGAGGATGCCTTGGTAGTGAAAGAATTACTGCCAGACCTTCAGTTGTTTGGTCTTGATATGGCCGAACACAGTGACCATACCTTTGAAGTAAGGGGAATGCCTGTTAACATGGAAAAAATGAATCCTAAATTGCTGCTCGATGAAATTATACACGATTACAAGTTGGGCGAGGTTAACCTGGAGGCTGATTTAAAAGAAAGGATTGCGCGTTCCATGGCCAAACAATCAGCCATTAAATCGGGCCAGTTTCTCAGTAATCAGGAAATGGACGAATTGATTGGCCAACTTTTTGCCTGTCAGGTACCCAACTATTCTCCCGATGGCAAACCTGTGATTTCCATCCTGTCGAATGATGAAATAGAAATGCGATTTAAATGATATTATTTTAATAAACTAACACCATATGTATAATGCTGATAGATTTTTCAGGACGGATTACAAACGGAATAAGGTATTGCGGCATTTTAGAATCACACCGGTATGACAAAGTGGCACTAATCACTAATTTGATGAACCACAAATCAATTTGGCTTAATGCTTGTTATACCATTTATTGAATAAGATTAGCACATAGAGTATAATGCCGACGATTAATGATAGCGTTAAATACGAAGTAAATTTAACGCTTATTTCATTAACGAATCGCTATTAGATATCTATAACAATTTTGAAACTACTTTTATGTATCAACAACAAGGCTTTTTTAGTAACATACCACCGGTCGTCAAAAACCTACTGATCATTAATGTGTTAATATTCTTTGCTACATATATTTTTGTACAAGGTGTTAATATTCCGGGGATCGGTTATACAAGAATTGATTTCAACGAAATATTTGGCTTATACACTCCGGGAAGCCAGCAGTTCAGCTTTTACCAGTATTTGTCGTATATGTTTATGCATAGCAGCAGGGATTTTACGCACGTATTCTTTAATATGTTTGCCGTATTCATGTTCGGACGAATACTGGAGCGCACCTGGGGACCCCAAAAATTCTTGTTTTATTATTTAGTCACGGGTCTAGGTGCAGGAGTATTATATGTATTGGTTGCTTTTATCAGGGCAAAAATGATGGCCGCCAGCTTACCCCCAGAAATAGTTTCTGAAATATATGCACAAGGCCATTCGATATTATCAAGTGGAAAGAACTATGTGAACGAAACAGCGGCTTCCCTCAACCACCTGGTTAACGTGCCCATGGTTGGGGCTTCGGGAGCGGTATTTGGTTTGTTATTGGCATTTGGTATGATGTTTCCTAACGAGCAGATATACCTTTATATGATTATTCCAATGAAGGCAAAATATTTTGTAATGGGATATGGCGGACTTGAGATATTTCTTTTAATGCAGAACAATCCGGGCGATAACGTGGCTCACCTGGCTCACCTGGGCGGAATGCTCTTCGGATTTATTTTGATAAGATTTTGGCGAAAGAAACAATTTTAATCGTTTTTTATTTATTTACATCAACAAAATAGCTATTTTTAAAAATATGGCAATTGCAGACGAAATTAGGGAATCTTTTAGACGAGGCGGCGTTGTGACCAGACTTATCTATGTTAATATAGGTGTATTTTTGGCATTTTTAATTTTAGATGTTTTCTTTTCGTTGGCCCAACAAGGCCATCTGGTCGATATGATAAAAAGTTGGTTTTCTGTACCAGCCGATCCGGGAGCATTGCTGTTTAAGCCCTGGAGTATTTTCACCTACATGTTCCTGCATTTCGATTTTATGCATATCCTTTTCAATATGCTTTATTTGTTTTGGTTTGGCAGAATCTTTTTACAATACTTTAATTCTCGACAACTTTTAGGGGTGTATTTTATGGGTGGGTTGGCTGGAGCCTTATTGTATATTCTTTCGTACAACATTTTTCCCGCACTAAACAGTTTTACCGAATCACCCATTATGATGGGGGCTTCGGCTTCGGTGATGGCCATTATTTTTGGCGCTGCCAGTTATGCGCCAAACTATAAAGTTCACTTAATATTAATTGGCCCTGTTAAACTGATGTATTTGGCCATTGGATTGTTGGTTTTGGATTTAATTGCCATTCCATCCTTCTCAAATACAGGAGGACATCTGGCGCATATCGGAGGGGCTTTGTTAGGCATGTATTTCGCATCAAGGGCTGTTAAAAACAAAGATATCACGAGACGTTTTAATCATTTCATGGATAATCTGGCTTCCATGTTTTCGCGCAAACCCAAAATGACGGTCACACACTCACGCTCAAAACGCCCCGTGAGCGATTTGGATTACAACGCCAACAAAAAAAAGAAACAAGGTGATATTGATAGGATATTGGACAAAATAAAAACCAGCGGTTACGATAGCTTGACCAAACAAGAAAAAGATGATTTGTTTAACGCAAGCAATAATTAATGCCTAAGATCTTTCACAAAATAACCCGTTCCTTTATTACGCTTATCAACACGATAGCACTTGTTCTGATTGGACTCGCCTATCTGGGAGCTTATGTTAGCCCAGCACATATCAGTTTTCTGTCGTTTGTAGGGTTTGCCTTTCCTTTGCTTTGGTTAACCAACTTGTTTTTTGTGGTTTACTGGGCTTTAAAGAAAAGAAAACGCTTGGTGTTCTCATTGCTGGCCCTCATCATAACATGGACACAATGGCATGCCGTCTTTACCATTAACACAGGTAAAAAGGTGGATAAAACGGAGCTGCAAAAGCCGGTTAGCATAATGTCGTACAATGTGCGGATGTTTGATAAATATGTTTGGACGGGTGACCTGGCTACACCACAGAAAATTTATCAGTTTATAAAAGATCAGAATCCTGATGTGCTTTGCATTCAGGAATTCTATATCAATAACGATAACCAGCAATATTCCGAAAACTATATACTGTCAAAGTTTAAGCAATTCAAATACAAACACCTGGAATACAATATCGAAACAGAATCCGGCAAAAAGTATGGCCTGGCCACGTTTTCCAAATACCCTATCATAGATAAAAAACCATTGATGTTCGAAAACACGACCAATTTCAGTTCGCAAACCGACATCAACATAAACGGGCAAAAAATTAGGATATTCAACAATCATTTAGAATCTATTCGCCTGAAGCGAGAAAATTATAATTTTATCGACAGCCTGGAATTTAAGAGCGACAAAGAAAGAAGGAAAGGGGCCTACGAAATTTTTACGAAAATAAACACCGCATTTGCACACCGCGCTACTCAAGCAGAAACTATAGGCCGCCATATTCAAAATTCGCCATACCCTGCTATTGTGTGCGGCGATTTTAATGACACTCCAGTATCTTATGTTTATCGAAAGGTACGGGGAGAATTAAAGGATGCTTTTATTGAATCGGGAAATGGTCTCGGAGGGACATATAATGGTAACCTGCCATCCTTCAGGATAGATTTTATTTTTCACGACCCGGCGTTCAAAGGATATAATTACAAAAGAAAAAAGGTTTACCACAGCGACCATTATCCCATCTCGACGCTGCTTGAGCTAAACCCCAAATAGCATAGTAAAAAGGTATGGTCAACTATTTTATCCGGGTGATTGGTGATTCATATTTAATTAGTATATTCATACTGCAATAGATAAACCCAAAATAAATAATATATACATACAGGGAATTATATATGTTTATGTTTGGACATTATACCGTTTTGACTAAATATTAAGCCCTTGACCTTATGCCGATGATGAATGAAAGCGTTAAATATGAAGTGATTTTAAAGCTAATATCATTAACATATCGGTATTATTTTGCCAAAGGACAAACTTATTTACTATTTTTGTATTAGAACAATTGGAAAATTAAAGTATAAATTTTTATAATATCAAGTTATGGCTATTGAAGTAACAGACGCAAATTTTGAAGAAGTAGTTTTAAACTCGGACAAACCTGTATTGGTTGACTTTTGGGCAGAATGGTGCGGCCCTTGTAGAATGGTAGCTCCTGTAGTAAAAGAGTTGGCCGACGAGTATGGTGACAAAGCAGTGATCACTAAAATGGACGTAGACAGTAACCCTGGCACATCGGTTAAATTTGGTATCAGAAACATTCCAACCATCCTTTTCTTTAAGGGCGGAGAGGTTGTTGACAAGCAAGTAGGTGCTGTTCCAAAAACCATTTTGGCTTCAAAGCTTGACGCTCTTATGTAGTAATCCAATAATTGGTATTGGAGTAAAAAATAAACTGATTTAGGCTGCCATTTTTGGTGGCCTTTATCGTTCCGCAAGTTTGCAAGCGGCCACAAATCAATTCCACAACAACCGGCAAATATGGATGCAGCATTTTACGATTCGTTTTTATTTATATACATCCTCGTTCCTTTGATGATTTTTTTTGCTAGAATTCTGGATGTAAGTATGGATACCATACGTATCATTTTTGTTTCGAGAGGGAATAAAGTGGTCGCACCGATTTTGGGATTTTTTGAAATACTTATTTGGTTGATTGCCATCACGCGTATCTTTGAAAACCTGGACAACTGGACCTGTTATGTGGCTTATGCAGCAGGATTTGCGACAGGCAACTATGTGGGTTTGAGAATTGAGGAGCGGATGGCTATTGGTATTCAAATGATTCGCATTGTGACGTCGCGCGATGCCAGCACGTTAATTGAAACGCTACGCGGAGGTGGTTTTGGGGTTACCTCTATAGATGCAAAAGGCAAAGATGGCGCTGTGCATGTGATCTATTCCATTGTTTCGCGCAATAAAATAAAACAAGTGATTGGGCTAATACAAAAGTTTAATCCTAGAGCATTCTATTCGATCGAGGATGTTAGGACGGTTAACGCGAATAGTTATGCATTTGGACAACGTACCCCGAACGGAATTGCGCCGCGCTGGATGCGAAAAAGCAGGTAAAATCGGTATAGTAAGGCCACTACTTTCAATACAAAAATCCTTTTACTGCAACCGGAGGTCTCCTTTTATATAAGTACAATTGTACAAATAACCATTAACCCCAACACAAAACCTGAATATACCTGGCTTGGACTATGTGCGCCCAAAATTAACCTGCTACTACCTAGCATCCCTGCTACCAAAATAACAGCTAACATCCAAAGATGGGTGTTTACCCCATATTTTAAGGACATGGAAACCAAGGCACCCAATAAACCGCCTATGCCCACCATGTGAATACTTATCTTCCAAAAAAATGAAATGCTCATGGAAAGCAGTACAGCTACCAGCGTACCTAAAAAGAACAAAGGAATAAAGGCGGGCAACTGAAATTTTTTAAGGAAGAAATACCCCAAAAGAAAAAAACCTGAAGTGGTCAACAAAGGAACAATGCGTTCTTTGGCCGTTTCCATTTGTATAGACTTAACCATACCGGTTTGCAAATACAAGGGCATTATGCTCAACGGTAAAATGCAGGTACTTACTAACACTATAATTGAAACCATCCTTCGATATTCAAAAGGAATAAATGTAACATGGCTTTGCGTACTAAAAATGACCAACAAACCAATGGTGGGCATTAAAAGTGGATGTAGCAACAAAGAAAGAATGGAAGCAATTTTTTTGACCATTTAAAATAATTCTTTACCCATTATAACTCTTTGCGCAACCTGGCAACTGGAATGTTCAACTGCTCGCGATATTTGGCAACCGTTCTTCTGGCAATGTTATACGACTTTTCCTTTAATATCTGCGATAGTTTATCGTCGGTTAAAGGTTTTCTCTTATCCTCAGCTTCGATACATTCCGAGAGTATTTTTTTGATCTCGCGTGTAGATACTTCCTCACCCGAATCCGTTTGCATACCTTCGGAAAAGAAAAACTTTAATGGGAAAATCCCAAAGTGTGTTTGGATATATTTACTGTTGGAAACCCTTGAAATTGTGGAAATATCCAACTCTGTTATTTCGGCTATATCCTTTAATATCATAGGCCTCAACTTTGTTTCGTCCCCTTCTAAAAAATATTCTTTCTGGTATTGAAGAATAGCATTCATAGTTACCAACAAGGTATTCTGCCGTTGTTTGATGGCATCGATAAACCATTTGGCGGAATCGAGCTTCTGTTTCACAAACATAACAGCCTCTTTTTTATCCTTGGATCGGTTTTTTTTGTTACCGGAATAATCTTGCAACATATCTGAATACGTTTGGCTGATCCTAAGTTCTGGAATATTACGGATATTTAACGAAATCTCCGGCTTACCATCTTTAATCTCTAAAATAAAATCGGGGATGATATGCTGAACCATTTTGTGCATGGGGTTACTATATGAGCTTCCCGGCTTAGGGTTGAGCTTGAGTATTTCCTCTATCGCGTCTTTCACATCTGCTTCTTCCAGATGCAGGCGTTTGGTTATTTTATCGTAATGCTTTTTGGTGAACTCCTCAAAATGGTACTTAATGATATTGTAAGCATCCTCAACAGCAGGAAAACTTCTGTCTTTTTTTTCTAATTGAAGTAACAAACACTCCTGCAAATCCCGGGCACCAACACCTACAGGTTCGAAGTCCTGAACTATTTCGAGCACATCCAACGCCTCACGCTCTTCCAATTCCACATTTTGGCTAAAGGCTATATCGTCGATAATTTCATCTATCTCCCTGCGGAGGTATCCGTCTTCATCAATATTACCGACTATGTGCTCGGCCATCAGGCGCTGCCGCTCATCTAAAATACGCAGCCCCAATTGATCTGTCAAAAATTCATGAAAAGTAGTGCCATCCGAAAATGGAATATCTTCATGCTTATCGTCCTTGGAAAAATTTCGGGATTGAAGCTTGTAAGCTGGAATATCCTCATTTTGAATATAATCGTCAATAGAAAGCTCATCCTTTTCAACTTCCTGCTCTTTTACCTCGGGCTCGTCAGAATCGTTATCTTTACCCTCGCCATCAAGTTCTAAAACCGGATTTTCTTCAATTTCTTTCTTGATGCGTTGCTCAAGTTGTGCCGCAGGAATCTCCAACAGTTTAATCACCTGAATTTGCAAAGGTGATAATTTCTGAAGCAACTTTTGTTGTAAACTCTGTTTTAACATATTTTCCTTTCTTCAAGCAGTTGAAAGATGCAACATATTCAACAATAAATTGCACGTGTAAATAAATGACACACGCACAGCATCACAACAAAATTAAGATAATTCGCTTACATATGTAATAATTTGAGCCTATTTTTGTATCTACATTAAGAATAAAAATAAATTGGCCTAATTTTTGAAAGAAAAAAGCAGCTTACGTTTCCGCAAGCTGCTTTCCTCTAATTTTTTACGTTTATTATTTCCTAAAACTCAGCGTTTTTTGGTGTACGTGGAAATGGTATTACGTCCCTAATATTGGTCATCCCGGTAACAAACAACATCAATCGCTCAAATCCCAATCCGAATCCACTATGGGGAACCGATCCAAAACGTCGGGTATCCAGGTACCAGTACATTTCCTTTTCAGGCAAATCAAGCACTCTCATGCGCTCCACTAACTTTTCGTAGCTTTCCTCCCGTTGCGATCCTCCAATGATTTCGCCTATTTGCGGGAAAAGAACATCCATGGCTCTTACCGTTTTACCATCCTCGCTTTGCTTCATATAAAAAGCTTTGATCGACATTGGATAATCCGTTAAGATAACCGGTTTTTTAAAATGTTTCTCCACCAAAAAACGTTCGTGTTCTGCTTGCAGGTCGCTTCCGAATCCGTTAACCGGATACTGGAATTTACCTTTTTTCTGCGGTTTAGAGTTCATTAAAATCTCAATCGCCTCGGAATATGTCAGTCGGATATAATCGTTCTCAACCACAAAGCGTAATTTTTCAATCAATTCCATCGAACGCTCTTCCACTTTCTTTCCTTTTTCTTCTTCCTGAAGACGCTTGCTCAAGAACTCCAAATCTTCCATGCAGTTTTCAAGTGCATAATTGATTAGGTACTTGGTGAATTCTTCCGCCAGGTCCATATTATCGTTCAAATCATAAAACGCCATCTCCGGCTCAATCATCCAAAACTCTGCTAGGTGTCGCGTCGTATTGGAGTTCTCGGCCCTAAATGTAGGCCCAAAAGTATAGATCTCGCTCATCGCCAAAGCCGCCAATTCTCCTTCCAGCTGACCTGAAACAGTAAGGTTGGTCGATTTCCCAAAGAAATCCTGGCTAAAATCAATGTCTCCCTCTTCCGTTTTGGGAATATTGTTCACATCAAGTGTAGTCACCCTAAACATTTCGCCCGCTCCCTCGGCATCCGAGGCGGTGATAATGGGAGTATGGATATTATAGAATCCTTTTTGCGAGAAAAAATTGTGCACGGCAAAAATCATGGCATGACGCACGCGCGTAATAGCACCAAAAGTATTCGTTCTGAAACGCAGATGCGCAATCTCCCTTAAAAACTCCAATGAATGTTTTTTAGGTTGTAATGGATACTCGTCGGCATTACAATCGCCCACTACCTCAATCGATGTGGCCTGTATTTCCACCTTTTGCCCACTACCCGAAGATTCACTCAAGATTCCGTTCACCGAAATAGCAGAACCTGTCGTAATCCTTTTTACCAGCTCTTCGTCAAACTTTGGAACATCGGCAACAATTTGCAAATTATGAATAGACGACCCGTCGTTAAGTGCAATAAAATTTACGAATTTATTACCCCTTCGGGTTCTTACCCATCCTTTTACATTTACTTCTTTTCCGAATTCCGTTTCTTTTAGGACATCGGCTATTTTTGTTCTGCGTATTTGTTCCATTTGTAATTACTTATTTTTTAAAGGCCGTAAAATTAATGAATTGTTTGCTAAAGTTGGGGTTACGTTCCCAATTATTGGATATTTTTAACAAAAAAAGCCGGATAAAAATCCGGCCCTGATATCACTTTAGAGTGATATTTATTTTTTACTAAACATGGCTAATTTATTATCCATATTTAAATAATACTTTCCTTTTTTCAATCCGGAAACCTTAACGGTTTGTCCGTACCCTTTAAATATGATTCCTCCGTACTCATCATAGATTTCGTACAAAGTTGGTGCAGAAAAATGAAGTACGTCATCCACTTTGTTCGGCGAAAAACTCACCTCTGGTTTGTTTGAATTATATGTAACTTCCTTTGAATATTTTGGCTTACCCCTATAATCGGTCTGCTTAATCCTGAATTTATTTTCCCCTGAATGGAAACGTACCTTCGCTTCGTACGAACTCTCCTCCGCTGCCCCATTGCCATTTACTTTACCGACTTCAATCCATTTGTTCCATCTGAACTGCTCTACCACAAAAGGTATACTGCCTGCTTCCTTAACAGCCGACCACTTTACCTTATCTCCATCCACAGCAAGTTTAGTGACTTCAAAGGTAGCACGGGCATTTAAAACTTCCGGGTTTAAAACAATGGGCTGGCATCCTTCTTTAAACTTGATACCCACTGTAAGGGGCTGTCCCTGTTTAAAACCATAAACCGATAAATCCACTTCGAATGCACTCGAGTTGATTTCATCGGTTGAGGTAAGACCATTTACAGTAACCTCATAAACACAGAAACCAACACCACTTGGCGCAAAAGGATTTTTCACAAATAAGTTATCTCCTTGAAAAGTACCAGATAATACAATTTCCTCCGACTTTGCCGAAGAAAACACAAGGGTAAAGAGCACAATAGTGTATAACAGTCGTTTCATTGATTTCAATAATGGGGTTTATCTTGAGTTTTGCAATTTAGAAAAACATAATCAACCGTGCAAAAAAAGATACAACACTATTTGTTAAAATACACTATTTTCGTTTAACACATGATGAATTATACACTTTTTACTATCAACAAACATAAAACGCTTAACTCAGTAGCTCTAAACGGGCTCCGTCCAGTCTCCATTTTGTTTAATAAGTTGTATTAGTTCGTCGACTGCTTCTGTTTCTTCTACATTTTTTTTAACCACCTCACGCTGATGGTATAAAGTAATTTTACCGGGACCCGATCCCACATAGCCGTAATCCGCATCTGCCATTTCGCCCGGACCATTGACAATGCACCCCATAACGGCTATTTTCAACCCTTTTAAATGTGCCGTTTGGGATTTCACCTTGGCAGTAGTCTCCTGCAAGCCAAACAAAGTTCTTCCGCATCCCGGACATGAAATATAATCAGGTTTTTCAAAGCGTACCCTCGCCGCCTGCAATATAGAATATGCTGTTTTATTCACCATTCCGGGTTCTGCTTCTTCGTTGTAATCAATCCAAATACCATCTCCAAAGCCGTCCAACAACAAGGGACCAAAATCGCAGGAGGCCATAAGCTGGCTATGATTATTAAACAACTCCCGGTATTTTTTATAGATAACAACGGGACACTTTATTTCATGCGCCGTTAACATCAAAAATGCAGCTCTTTGCTCAGCGATACTATTATTATTGTTCGTTTTTAAAACAAGCACAACGTTTTGGTAAGATTTTAACTCACTTAATAATTCAGGGTTAAAATCCGAATAAACAACAGTTACAAATACCAGCTCTGTTTTTATCTCTTTTAAACTACTTATTTGATGAACATCTAAAAGAGGAAAACAACTTATCTTATCGTTTAATTTTTTCCACCTTTCTAATTCAACAATATTGGCTTTTGAATTACTACCATTTGCCGAAAAAATATAATCCGGGCAGTCTGTCAATGTTTTTTCTTTACCAACAACAACGGGAACATGGTTACCTCCAATATTTTTAACCGCATTTGATTCCCTTTTTACATATTTAAAAGGAAAATACTGCGCATCCAATACAGGCGTTATCAAATCGTGATTTGATTTTTCATGAGTATAGGCAATCAGGTCATTGGCCACCGGAATTTCATTTTCAGGGTCTTCGGTAAGCGAGACCCGGATGGTATCCCCAATCCCATCAGCCAGCAAAGTGCCTATTCCTACCGCGGAACGAATTCTTCCATCCTCACCTTCACCCGCTTCGGTAACACCCAAATGCAATGGATAATTCATCCCTTCTTCATGCATTTTCTGAACCAATAGCCTAACCGTGTGAACCATGATTCGGGCATTACTAGCCTTAATACTTAAAACAATATGATGAAAATCCTCACTTTGACAGATCCGCAAGAACTCCAAACATGATTCCACCATTCCCATGGGCGTATCGCCATACCTGCTCATAATCCTATCGGACAAAGAACCATGGTTTGTTCCAATTCGAATAGCTGTATTTTTTTGCTTGCAGATATTCAACAGTGGGATGAGCTTCTTTTTCACCAGTTCCAATTCTTCGTAATACGTTTCGTTGGTGTAATCAATGGATTCAAACTTTTTGGCACCATCCACAAAGTTTCCCGGATTGATCCTCACCTTTTCGATATGCTGTGCCGCAATATTGGCGGCATTTGGGTTAAAATGAATATCAGCCACCAAGGGGCCATTATAACCTTGCTGCTTTAATTCCTTATTGATAAACTCAAGATTATTCGCTTCGCGCTGTCCTTGTGTTGTCATGCGAACCATCTGCCCCCCGGCATCAAATATTTTTTTTATCTGCTTAACCGTGGCTTCGGTATCGTTGGTATTGGTTGTAGTCATGGATTGAACTACAATAGGGTTGTCTCCTCCCAAACGTAAATTACCTATCTGTACTTCAGAAGTTTTATATCTCGAGTAATTAAATATGTCGATGCAATAATCGGAACTGCTCATTATTATGCAATTTTAGAACTTCACAAAAGTAAGGTTTTCGATTGATAAATTTAAATGTACTCCTGCAACCAACTATGATACCACCCTACTCCACATTGCAAGGTCGCTACTCGTCAATATGATGTTGCTACCTAGGTATGGGACTTTGCTACTGAATGATATATCTGTGCTACGGATAAATATGCCCTTGCTACAAGCAAATGAAGGTGTGCTACTCACGCAAATACAGTGCTACTACCACTTTTTTAAGGGGGTGCTAATTTTCATTAAAATACCCCTTGGGCGAAACCCCACAAACTTTTTTAAACCCGGATTATGCATTGGAACTTCGTCGTGAACTTTGAAAGTGCAATAAAACAAGGCTTTACTGAAACGAGGCATCGCATCGTTATGGTGAGTTGAAGTGAAGCAGCGGAGTGTCTTGTTTTGAAACAATTTCAATGTGTAATAGATTTTCTAATGCATATTGCGGGTTAAAACATCCTTCAAAAATGATAGGCCGACAAATAGTAAGAAAGAGAGTCTGTACAATCCGGCAAAAAATCCAGCCGTTTTATAAGTACCATTCTAGCTTCACGCCAAATTACAAGCTGTCTCAAAATACCCGTACTTATATAAACCACTGGCAGGTATGTATTGTTATAAAAATTGAATTGATGAAAGTGAAAGAATACCATTTTGATACTCGTTAACAATTCTTCAGCAAGAGATCTTCGTTATATGCCCCTAAACAACAGGAAATGTTTACCTCACGAGAATAATAATCCCACGAAGTTTTAATTATTAAAATCCATTGCAAATCCCTGTTTGTTGATAAAATCCCCTCAAACGTCAATTACACTTTTTATTTGTTCACAAAAGTACGTTGTTTGTTTAAGAAACAGGAAACTTAAAAATAAAACGATGAAGTACTTTATAACTTTCATGTTGGCCATTTTAATGATATTTCATTTGAATGCCCAAAATACAACAAACTCCAAAACGAAAGCAGCGAATACCGCACCCCATTCGATTTATCCAAAGGGAGCAATAGATAATATCGAATTGAGCGTTACGATTATTGGCTCAGGTAATCCTCAATATAATATCGATCGTTCCGGACCATCGGCCTTAGTGCAGCATAACGGAGTGAAATTTCTTGTGGACATGGGAAATGGGACCAGAGCACAATTGGAGCAGCTGGGATTCACCAGAAGAAACAGTCCGGATGCGCTTTTGATAACCCATCATCATTTAGATCATAACGAGGAGTTTATACCAATGGTTCATCAGAAATACATGTCTCCCGGAGAATTTTTAGTAGCCGGCCCTGCTCCCATAAAAGAGATGACAGATTATGTGACGAAGTTTTACAAAGAAGACCTTGAATATCGAAGAAGCAATAAAGGACAGACTTTTGATACAAACAACACCAAGGCAACAGTAAAAGAGCTGGCAGGCGAAAATACATTCAGCTTTAAGGATGTAACAATCTCTACCATCCAGGTTCCACATTCTATTTATACACTCGCTTATCGTTTTGATGCCAACGGAAAATCAATTGTCATTTCAGGAGATCTTTCATACACCCCAAACCTGGCAAAGTTGGCCTTGGATGCCGATATACTGGTGCTCGACTGTCAAATTATTCGGGAAGGAGCAAGCCAAAACAGGCGAGCAAGAAATAAAAAAGGAAATAGCGCCCATGCCAGCATAGAAGAAGGCGCCAAGATGGCAGCGGAGGCCGGAGTAAAGACCCTTGTGATTACACATCTTTCGGGTGCGGCCATTGACGAAGAAGCTACCAAAGCAAAGATTGCCGAACAATTTAAAGGTAAAATAATTATTGCAGAAGACTTTTTAACCGTTTCAAGCGATGGAGAAGTTTTTACGCTTCAACAGTAAACAATGAAAACCGTAAATTATATAAAGGGGGATAAAAAATGAGAAGAAAAATATTCACACTAATCATGGTGCTTACTTCCGGTTTTTTGCAGATAAATGCACAAACTACATCGGCAGTTGGCCAATATAAAATAGTCGATACTCAACAACAAAAGTGCTATAACAACGAGGCGGAGATTAGTTCCCCGGCAAAAGGAAATGCATTTTACGGACAGGATGCACAGTTTGATGGTAATCAAGCCTCTTATACCGATAATGGTGATGGAACAATTACTGACAACGTCACCGGTTTAATGTGGCAAAAAGGTTTCGAGGCCATGAGTTATGACGAAGCCATAGAGAAAGTGAAAGCGTTTAACCTGGCAAATCACACCGATTGGCGTATTCCGAGTATTAAAGAAGCTTATTCGTTAATGCTTTTTAGCGGCGTTGATGCCAGTAGTCGTCAAATGTATGAAGTGCCTAAAAGTGCAAAACCATTTGTGGATACCCATTATTTCGATTTTGAATATGGGGCAAACGGCGACCGGATTATCGATACACAAATGATGTCATCAACCGTATATAAAGGAAAAACCATGGGAGGTAATTCAACGGTTTTTGGCGTTAACCTGGCTGATGGAAGAATAAAAGGTTATCCTATTTCCACTCCTCGCGGAGATAAGAAACATACCATTCGTTTTGTAAGGGGTAATGTTAATTATGGACTAAATAGTTTCAAGGATAATTACGATGGTACAGTATCCGATTTGGCTACCAGCTTGATGTGGCAGAAAAATGATAGTGAAAAGGGTATGAATTGGGAAGAAGCATTGGCTTGGGTAGAACAAAAGAACGCGGAAAATTATCTGGGGCACGACGATTGGCGATTACCAAATGCCAAGGAGTTGCATAGTTTGTTAGATTATACAAATGCGCCTCAGTTCAATCATCAAGCTGCTATTAATTCTATATTTGCAATCAGTGAAATAAAGGATGAAGCCAATTCAAGTAATTATCCATTTTTCTGGTCATCGACAACACTCGTTGGACAACGAGGAGGACAACAGGCTATTTACATGTGTTTTGGTGAAGCTTTGGGTTTCATGAAAAACCGTCGTACAAATGAAACTACTTTAATGGATGTGCACGGTGCAGGTGCCCAACGAAGTGACCCAAAAGTTGGAGATCCCAATGACTATCCACAAGGGCACGGTCCTCAGGGCGATGTGATACGAATTAATAATTATGTACGAATGGTGCGTGATTTTAAATAAGATATGCTTAAGAACAAGAGAGAAAATATAGCCTATTTAATTATCTGGTCCATTGTAATTGCGCTTCCCGTATATACCTTGCAAGGAGGACGGGAATTTAGCCAGGTGAGAGTTTATATGGAATGGATTCGTCTAATCCCTTTTCTCTTGATTTTTGTGATCAACAATAGCATTCTTGTTCCTCAATTATTGCATAAAAAACGGACACTATACTATTTGATTTTAGTTACCTTGCTTGTTACGTGTGTCACTTTAGCAAGTCCCTTGTTAAAGTTTCTACAAAACGTAGTGTTTGATTCGTTTGAACAAGTGCAGAGAACTGCTCCCCGCAGGGCATTGGCCAGGTCTTCTGAATACAAAATGGCCACCAATATATTAATTTCCTTTCTGGTCATTGGGTTTAATAATGCCATTAAACTTTTAATCCAAAGGGAAGAAGAAGAAAAGCTTCGAGAGCAAAAGGACAAAATTCATTTGCAAACAGAACTATCCTTTTTGAGGAATCAAATTAGTCCTCATTTCTTTATGAATACCTTGAATAATATTCATGCTTTAATAAGTTTCGATACAGGTCAGGCTCAAAAATCAGTGATCCAATTATCCACCTTGATGAGGCACCTGCTCAATGACTCTCAAACGGGGACATCAACCATTAAAGAGGAGTTTGAATTTATTAAGTCATACATCAACTTGATGCGAATTCGTTTTTACGACAATGTAAAAATCACCCTTCATCTTGATGTAGAACAAAATAACAGGACTATTCCTTCTCTGCTTTTTACTTCATTGGTAGAAAATGCCTTTAAATATGGCATCGACGACACCAAAGAATCCTTTGTAACTGTAACGGCTAATATCAAAAACGACGAACTATTTTTTGAGATATCCAATAGCAAAGCGGAGGTGCAGCATGAAGAAGAAACAACTGGATTAGGGCTTATTAATTTAGAAAAACAGTTAGCATTGCTCTATGGTGATCATTACAATTTAGACATTATTGAAACTGAAAAGACATACTGTGTTAACCTGAAAATACCTTTGAACAATGATTAAATGCATAGCAATTGATGACGAACCCTTAGCCATGAGGCAAATCGAAGCATATATCAAAGAAACGTTATTCCTGGATTTGGTGGGGACTTTTAGAAATGCCATGGATGCTTTAAATTTTTTAAACAGTCATCCCGTTGATTTAATGTTTGTTGATATTCAAATGCCTAAGTTAAACGGATTAGATCTTGTTAAATCGTTGACACATCAACCTCAGATAATTTTCATAACAGCCTATAGTCAATATGCTATTGATGGTTTTAAATTAGATGCTTTAGATTATTTGTTAAAACCATTAGACTATCCTTCGTTTTTAAAAGCAGCTAATAAAGCATTGACTCATTTCAAATTACTTGAGAATAAAGAGGAGCATCTAAGTTCAGGACCAAATCATATTTTTATTAAATCAGAATACAAAGTAGTTCGAATAGAGTTAGATAATATTATTTATATAGAAGGAAACAGAGGATACTTGCGCTTTTTTATGGAGCATGGAAAACCCGTAATGACTTTATTAAGCATGAAAAAAATCGAAGAGAAATTGCCCCCTTCCAGGTTTATCAGAGTTCATCGCTCCTACATTGTAAATCTCGAAAAAATAACGATGCTTGAACGTTCTCAAATTATTTTTGAAGATGTTCGTATACCTGTAAGTGAGCAATATAAAGAAAAATTGCAAGGGTATATTGATGATAATTTTGTGCTCTAGCTGTATCATTTTGAAAAACTAAAAATGATACTGGCATAAACAACCTTTATATTCAAGTTAACCTTTTTAATCGATTAATAATTTAAATATGAGATACATATTTACAACCATTCCAGTGCTTTCTTTTATTAATCAATAAAAAATATATCATGAAGAATCTAATATTTCTTATAATTTTCAGTTCGATAGCAGTATGTACTCTAGCTCAAAAGCAACATACAAAAGCAGTTACTACTAATTCTTATTTAAATGTCCCTGCCGAAGGCGTTCTGAGCAGCGGACTAATCCCCGATATGAATGCCTTTACAGCAGAAGGAGCACCCATTAAGGTCAGAGAATTGTGTAAGGGGAAATATACCGTTCTTGCTGCGGGATGTTTATCTTGTCCACTTTTTCACCAAAACTACCCTCAAATAGAAGCAGCCTTTGCCGATTACAAGGATAAAGGCGTTCAGTTTTTTTACTTCTACAAATCCTTAAGGCATCCCGAACTTGATGGTTATGTGCAAGCCCAAAATATATCAGAGCGTTTACTTCAGTTGGCAGAAGCACGGAAGAAATTGGGAACCAAAGCGCCATGGATTGCTGACACTATGGAAGACGATATCCGTATTGGATTACGCTCAGGCTCCTGGTCTGTTTACCTTATTTCGCCCGAAGGAGCGGTTGTGTACGCTTCAGGCAGAATTGACGGACAGGCCCTGCGTGACGCTTTGTCGAAAGCTGTAGGGCCCGTCGCGACACCAACCAAGACAATCGACCTTAATCTACCAGTAATCTCCAGACCTGGAAAGTTAGTCAATGAAGACTCAGAATGGGGCGTAGCTCGTCCTGAGGGTTTATCAATACTAAGCATAGTTCCCGCCTCCCCTGAAGAAACCTACTATGTAAAGTTGCGTGCCGAAGCAGACGATGCCCTCCTGACTACCGGAACAGGAAGGCTTTTTCTGGGATTTTACCCCGATCCCATTCACGATGCGCACTGGAACAACCTCACTCCACCAATGAAATATAAACTTACGTTGACAGAAGGGGTGACTGCTACTCCTGCAGAAGCTTCAGCCAAAAAAGGCAAAGGAGATAGTGATACGAAACCACGCCAGTTTTGGGTGGATATTACTTCCGAAAAACCATTTGAGGAGATTAAGTTAGAGTTAGATTATTTTGGATGTACATCAGAAATGTGTTTGCCTTTAGCTCACGAGTACACCATACGAATGGAAGATGAGAACCGTGGTTCCAGAACCTATGGAATGAATAAAGGTAACAGGAATAATAAAAGGAAACCACAAGGAGGAAATGACCGTATGAAACGTTTGGATACCAATCAGGATGGTTTAGTTTCCTTCGAAGAATTGTATACTCAAATGAAGAAACGACAAGGTGATAGGCTCACCAAAGAAAGAGCCAAACAGAATTTTGATAAAATGGATTCAGATAACAATGGTTTTATTTCTTCGAGTGAACTTACAAATGCATCTCAAAAGTTCAACAATAAAAGATAAGTCATAGTAAGAATAACCCATTAAACTATTGTAGTTTATGGTAGTATATCTCATTTATTTTAATCTAAAACTATGCATAAATTATTCATCACCATAATTATTTTGTTCACGCTATTGGTTAGTAAAATATGCCAGGCAAATGAGCGGCCTAATATACTTTTAATCATTGCTGATGACATGGGTGTTGATGCCCTCAATGGTTATGATATTGGCACAATTTTGCCCAATACGCCTCATATAGATGAATTACGCAATGCAGGAGTAACGTTCACCAATGCATGGGCTTGTCCAGCATGTGCACCAACCAGAGCCTCCATGCTAACAGGTAAATATGGTGCAAATAGTGGGATTAATACAGTACCCGGAATTTTAGGAACGGATCAAAAATCTATTTTTAAGGAAATTAACGAGCTTACGGATAAAGCCTACGAAACATGTGTCATCGGAAAATGGCACAATGCTCGTCCTAAAGACATTGATCATCCCTATTTGCATGGCGCTGATGATTTTATGGGGGTAAATGGTGCAGGTGTTGATGATTATTTTAATTGGACAAAAGTTGAAAATAAAGATACATCAGCTTGTACGGATTACACCACATCATATTTTACGGATTATGCTGCGCAATGGATTAAAGAACAGACAAAACCCTGGTTTATGTGGTTTGCACATGTTGCTCCCCATACGCCTTTTCATGTGCCGCCAAGTGACTTGTATACTTCCGAAGATGTGAATTCAAACCTGCAGAAATTTATAGCCATGATAGAAGCTATGGATCACGAAATTGGACGTCTATTAGATTCTATCCCTCAAACAGAACTAGACAACACCGTCATTATGTTTGTAGGTGATAATGGCACAGCTGGCAATATCTTGCAAGGCTACCCATCTCCCAAAGGGAAAAATACCGTTTATCAAGGAGGTATTCATGTGCCATTGATTGTTTCCGGGAATGGCGTAAGTCGACAAAACGAAACAGAGGATGCGATGATTAACGTAAGCGACTTTTATGCAACCATTGCGCAAATAGCAGAACCCGATGCATATCCTACAAATCAAGTAAACGACAGTTATAGTTTTAAGCACCTGTTAAGCAATAGTTCAGAACCAAAACGAACTTATAATTACATGGAACTGGGGGCTAACCAAACCGTTTCAACGGATGTATATACAATAAGGAATGCGCAATACAAAATTATTTATGATGTAAAAGGAAATAAAGAATTTTTCGATTTAAGCGCTGACCCGTATGAAACGAACAACTTATTATTAAGTGAATTAACTACGGATCAACTGAGTGCGAAATTGGATTTAGAGCAACAAATGTTAGCCATAAATGGGATATCATTTGAGGATGAAGATTCGGATGATGGCACGAGTATTCCAACAAATAAATATAACATAGTAGATACGGGAGTAAGCGATTTTTACGATAATAATTCTATTATTTCAACCCCGGTTAGTGGTGAGCCATTTTGCGGTCAGGATGCACATTATAGTGGCAATCAACCCTCTTACACCAACAATGGAGATGGTACGATTACGGATAATGTAACCGGATTGATGTGGGAACAGGACATGGGAGAAAAGATATCCTATGCGGATGCATTTGTGAAAGCAAAAAATTCAACCCTGGGCGGTTATAGTGACTGGCGGGTACCTACCATCAAAGAATTGTATTCATTGGCTCAGTTTACGGGTCGATGTTTTGGTGATAATGCAGTAGATTTATTTATTGATACCGATTATTTCAATCATCCCATTGGGGATACGTCTATTGGCGAACGTGAAATTGATGCCCAAACATGGTCGAGTACGCAGTATACTGGTTTAATTATGAGAGGTGACACGGCTGTATTTGGTTATAATTTTGTGGATGGACGTTTAAAAGGTTATCCAAAATATGTGAAGTCTACAGGAGAGGCAAATACCATGTATTTTAGAATGGTAAGGGGTAATGAGGATTATGGTATTAATAATTTTGTGGATAATGGAGATGGCACCATAACGGATTTAGCAACAGGCTTAATGTGGCAGCAAGGAGATGATGGAACTGCTCGAAACTGGGAAGATGCCCTACAATATTGCGAAGACTTAACACATGGTGGACATTCGGATTGGCGATTACCCAATGCCAAAGAACTGCATAGTATTTTGGATTACACACGTTGTCCTGATGTGACCAATTCGCCAGCTATAGATCCTCTGTTTTCTTGTTCATCATTTAATAATCCGGATGGAGATGCCAACTATGGGTACTATTGGACCAGCTCACCCTTGATGGATGGCCCTACGCCATATACAGATGCTGTTTATATGTGTTTTGGAGAAGCGCAAGGTCAAATGTCCTTCCCCCCCACCAATGTAGCGGCTATATACGATACCCATGGAGCAGGAGCCTCAAGAAACGATCCCAAAGAAATGGGAAGTGACACTTATCCAGACTACTTTGGACCTCAGGGTGACATTCGCTATGTAAATAATTACGTGAGAGCAGTAAGGAATACTGATGAAAAGGATGATGATAGTTCAGTAGGTGATGAAGCATCGATTGATTTTAGTGCTTACCCAAATCCTACAGAAGGATGTTTTAACATAGAGTTAGAACGAAATTATGCTTTGCTAAAAGTGGAGATTATAAATATAGCGGGCAAAACGCTAAGCAATTATACATTTAATAACCAAAATCATTTGAGTATTAATATGGTTGGACCCAAAGGAATCTACTTTGTTCGAATACAAGCTTCTAACGGTGATACAGTTGTAATTAAAGTCATTAAAGAATAAGGATATTTTGAATTGTAATAGGTATTCCATTAACTTTACCCGTCCAATTAAAATACAAGCATGTCTATATCAGTATCGCAAGTAACAAGGGAGTTTGGAACTCAAAAAGCCCTAAATAACGTATCGTTTGAAATTGCCTCGGGTGAGGTGGTAGGATTTTTAGGACCTAATGGAGCCGGCAAATCTACCATGATGAAGATTATTACCGGATACCTTCCACAAACAACAGGCAAGGTAATGGTTTGCGGACTGGATGTTACTGATAACACATTGGAGTATAGGACCAAGATTGGATACCTACCCGAACACAACCCGCTTTACTTAGATATGTATGTGAAGGAGTATTTGACGCACATTGCAGGTATTTATAAGCTTGGCAAGAACACCAAAAAACGGGTAGAAGAAATTATAGATATGACGGGTCTCTCCCCTGAAAGAACCAAAAGAATTTCAGCTTTATCGAAAGGTTATCGCCAAAGGGTAGGATTGGCCCAGGCACTTTTACCTGATCCTGAAGTTCTTATCCTGGACGAACCGACTACTGGACTAGATCCCAATCAAATTATAGAAGTTAGGGATCTGATAAAGAAAGTGGGCCAACAAAAAACAGTCATGTTGTCCACCCATATCATGCAAGAGGTTCAGGCCATATGCGAAAGGGTAATCATCATTAACAAAGGAAATATTGTTGCCAACGAAAAAGCCAGCGACCTGACCAATACTTCATTAAAAAACAACTTTGAGTTTACCTGTGAATTCTTAAACCCTGTTGAAAAAAGCATTTTCGATAACATCGAAGGTTTAATTGAGATTAAAAACCTGACCGTCAATAAATATCATATCTCCGCATCCTCAGATATCAGGCCGGAAATTTTTGACTGCGCAGTAGCCAATAACCAAAAAATTATCACACTCACACAAGACCAAAAAAGTATGGAAGATGTGTTTAGGGAGTTGACGAAGGTAAAGTAACATCGCACATTGGTCAACATTGCTTTGCCATTACAAATGGGAGCGAGGCATTTACAGCTTACAAACAGTCGCACCCCTAACCCGTTAATTAGGGTGCCAACCTTTCTCTGACCCACTCGTCCTTTATCAATCGATACCTGATTCTATCGTGCAAGCGCCCCGGCCGTCCCTGCCAAAATTCAATTTCGGCAGGTAACAAAGCATATCCGCCCCAATTCACAGGCCTTTTTATTTCCTGGGCTTTGGCTTCCTTAAACCAATGCTCCAACTGTTCTCTACTTTCCACCACCCGGCTCTGAGGAGAGGCGATTGCACTCACCTGGCTATCAAAAGGGCGTGAGTTGAAGTAAGCTTCACTTTCAACTTCAGATATTTTTTCAACCACACCAGTTACTCTAATTTGACGTTCGAGACCCGGCCAAAAAAAGTTGACCGCGGCATTGTTGTTTTCTTTTAAATCGCTTCCTTTTTTACTGTTGTAATTGGTAAAAAACCACAGACCTCCATTTTTATCTATATTTTTAAGAAGCACCATACGCGAAGAAGGCATACCACTTCCCGAAACAGTTGATAAAGTCATAGCCGTAGGCTCGAGCTCTCGTTTACCGATAGCTTCACTTAGCCATGCTTTAATCTGGTTAATTGGGTCAACGTCTAACTGATTGGCTAATAATTTTTTCCTGGTATAATCACTCCTTATATGTGATAGATCTCTTTTCATGACTATTTGTTAGATAAGCGTTAAACAAGATATCCCCTTAAAAGTTTATCAGAACGGGAACCCTACGGTAAAATGATATCGGCTTTTGTTGTGCAAACTCGACCTGCCATAGCCAAACTCAATGGGCCCAATGATGGAATTATAAGCAAAAATTAAATTTACCCCAAAAACCACGCCTTCCGAAACAAGGCTTTGAACAGGGATAAAACTCAGGTTTTCAAATTCGTTTCTGTAATCCATGGCTCCGCCTGATAGCTTGGCGTAAAAATTATTAAAAGCCTGGTATTGAAGATTGATGTATCCCATTACAAATTGCCGGGCCGAAACTTCTTTCGAAATCATTCCCGGAAAAGGGATATCTCCACTGCGCGAAGTCGATTCTAATCCCCCTAAATAAAAACTTTGAGCGCTGCCTAATCGCTCTGTAGCCCCACCTGCAGCCAATGAATATGCAATGTTAAACCTGGAATTTACAGGTATAATATGTTCAAAGGTTACCTTAGCTTTCAGATAGCTTTCTTTCGGAATATCCAAAAGATCATCGAAAGTAACATATGAACTATCGGAGCCCTTATATATGGTACCAAACCCCAGTGGATGTGCCAACCGGATATCCAGCTTGCTCCCTTTAGTGGCAAAAAACTGGTCGTTAAAAGAATTCCTGTTGTAATTCAAGGTCAACCCCCACCAATTATTACCTAACTTATCCACATCATCCGTGAACAGGTCTAAAAGACCTTTCCCGGAATTACTCAACTGCCTTCTGAAATAAACACCTCCCCTGACAATACTCTTGGTATTGGGTGCATAAAAAAAACCGCCTTCCACATTCAGGTAATTTTGTTTTATTCTGCCAACTTCATCACCATCATCGGCAAAGAAAGGCACAGAATTAAATTCCCACCTGGTTTTAAGATAATTACCCATCTTCTGTCTCTGGCCTCTGTAATCCAAAAACTCGGCATTAAATATGGGATACTCCGAAAAGTTAAGGCTCATGGCAAATTTAGATCCCTTTATTAACTTATTTCGGAACGCCACATTAAAAATGGCACCGGCCTTATAAATATTATCATATTGGACCGAGAAATTATATTTGCTTCTATAGGCTTCTTTAGGCAGGAGGGTAAGCACATAGCCGGTTTTTCCTTGCGCGAGGGTATAGTTAATGTTTTGCACATATCGGGTTCCCATAAGTTGATGCAGGCCACTGTTAATTTCATCCTTTGTATACCACTTGCCTTTTTCAAGTCCGGATTTCCCCAGAACAAAGGTCTTATCCAAATATTTAAGCTCTCCTACCTTAATGTCCTCAATATAAATCTTATCCAGCAATTCTGGCTTCGACACCGGTTTCTTCGGGTACAGACTCAGAAAGTCTGCAAGCGAAGCCAGTTCGTCATACCGCTCTCTGGCAGCAATTTCCCCCAACTCAATAATGGCTTCACCATCAAAAAAACTGGCCGAACTGTAACCCGTCAAATCGGGTGCAATAAGAATATCAGTTTCTTTCAATGAATTTATTGCTTCATAATTGCTTCTAATCATGGCAGAGCCCATCAGGATATCTCCTATCGACTTAAAATCATCGAAATTCGGTTTTTCCCGGAAACCAACGTTGACCGTGATAATAATATCGGCTCCCATTTCGCGACAGGTAACCACCGGGATATTATCCAAAACACCTCCATCAACCAATAACATGGTATCTAATCGCACCGGCGAAAAAACTGATGGTATGGCCATACTGGCGCGCATTGCTGTCACCAGGTTGCCCGACTCGAAAACATATGGTTCTCCTGATATTAAATCGGATGCCACGCAGCGGAAAGGAATTTCGAAATCGTCAAAATCTTCGACTCCGGCTACATGCCAGGTCAGATAGTTCATTTGCTCGGAAATACCTTGCCCCTCAACAACGGCACTAGGTAATTTCGGCCCTTTGGGGGTAAGGTCAAACTGAAATAGAAATCGATTGTAATCATGCTTTTCCTCGGGTACGACTTCCGATAAGGGGATCCTATCGCTCAGCATGGTGTTCCAGTCCATCAAACGAATGATTGAATCCAGTTCGTGCGCGGAATAACCTATCGCATATAACCCCCCCATGATACTTCCCATGCTGGTTCCCGCAATATAGTCTGGTCTGATATTCAGTTCCTCCAAAACCTTTAACACACCAATATGCGCCATCCCTTTTGCTCCGCCACCACTCAGGACAAGGCCTATCTTCGGCCTATCATCCTCCGTAAAAACCTCCTGGGCAAATGCGGCAACAGCTGTAAAAACGATAATGGTAATGAGGCTAACTGATTTAAGCATGGTTATCGTTTTATGATTTGTTTTTGGTCAGCAAAACAGATCCATACATATCATATAGCTCCACAAATTGTTCGGGCACCGTTAGTTCAAAATCGTCAACAGCCTTTCTAACTCCCTCCCAGTTATGGTTATAATCGTGTATCAAAATAGAACCCCCTGGAGATAACCTTGGATAAAAAAACTGCAATCCGTCCAGTGTCGATTGATATAAATCAGCATCCAAGTGCACAAAGGAAAACACATTGTTTTCCAAACCCTTGGCCGTGTCAGGAAAAATCCCCTCCCTTATATCTATCTGATGATTTCCCTTGATATATTTCTCGACTTCATCTTTACTGGTTTGTTCAAAATTTACCGTCTGTGGCCGCACTGTTCCATCGCAATCTTCTCTGATTACCTGGGTAGGCAAACCGGAAAAACTATCAAACAAATACAACCTTCTATCCGGCATTAAATGGTGAATAATTTTTGCCGTTTCTCCTTTAAAAACACCTACTTCAGCTATGTCTCCATCAATTTTCTTGTTTTTTAATCCCTCCAAAACAAACCAAAAACTATAAAAACGGTTTCGGTCCTTAAACTTACGCTCCGTTTGTACGATGACTTTAGGTACTTTTTTCTTTTTTACCAACTCTAACCACTGGTAAGGTTTAAAAAGTTTAAAATTCCAGAAACTCCAGAAATAGCTAATCGCTAGCCATGCCACAATATTAATTATTAACAGGTTAAGATATAATATGAAATTCATTTAACTATAATATTTTATACTGAGTACAAAATATCAAAAATTGGCGTGCAAATACATGATAACCTTAAAATAATACGAATAAAATTAAAGTTCCCTCAATTTTTTGCGGTAAATAACCATTTAGAATATAGTAACTTCTTCGATAACCCGACAAAACAAATAGAATTATTTACAACAATTCATTCCTATGCCGTCTGAACCAAAAAATAGCACCTGGTATAAAGCCGATCGGTTAATCCTTATTTTTATTCAGTTTGTACACCAGATTAACGTTTGCTCCCCATCCGGAATTTTTGACTTTGAGGTAACTGTACTTTTGCAGTGGCATTGAATAATAAGGATGAGCAGCAATACTCCACCTATCGTTCATGTGATAAGTATATTTAAATCCTAAGCGAAGTTTTGCAAACAAATGACTATTTTCACCTGCATCAATCTTCTTTTCTGTCTCCACATTGGGTTTATTGGTTATATCAAGAATATGAGTGTATTTCTCGCTCAGAAAAATACGCGACAGTGCAGATAATGAGACATCTAAACTATGATTATCATTTGATAGTACTTGATAGTTAATCCCTATTGGTATATCCAAATAATTCCATTTATGGCTATCTACAACCGTTGTATCAGAAACAAGTTGTAAATAGGATGTATCAGGTTTTTCTATGATTTGACTGTACCACAATGCTTCTTTCTTACTTCCTGAATTAAGACCGAAATTAATACCTCCGTGAATACTCATTTGCTGGCTAATCTTCCCTGACAAACCTATTCCTACTGATTTAGAGAGACCTTTAATTCCATTTATGTTACTTTCCGTTTCCAATGATGATGACATATAAATCCGGTCTGGTCCGGTAAATTTTTCGTAGGCATCCTGTTTAAAACTGATAGTAGGCCAATTGATATGAAAGGTTTTCTTGTGTTTAGTTTTCTTTCTCTCACTTAAAAAATCATCTTGATGAAGTGGCAGACTATCTTGTAACAGTATATATAGAATATTTGAATACGATGGAATAGATGGCAATTTTTGCAATAAATCACCTTCCTTTTCATACATACTTTTATTTCCACTTTCCTTATTTTGAGTGTCTATAAAAACATACCTCTTTGTAATCATTGGTTCATAAAAGCCACTTTCTTTTTTTGCATAAACCTCAGACATTCTTGATTCCATTGCTCTCCGGACACTCTGATGATAATGAATGGAATCATTTTCTTTTAATTGATGAATTTCATGCTTTAAACGCTCTAGCTCTTCTGTTACATAATTGTTATCGTTTGTATGTCTTATACCACCGTAATCCCTCCAAAAATAATAAACTACCACCATAAATATTATTCCCGAAGCAAAACCTAAAAACCAGGGTTTATAGATTAAAGGAACCGGTGTTACATGACTATTCAGTCTTGCATTCAGTTTGTTCCAGGCCTCAGGATTATAGGCCGGCTCATAACCATCAAGATTATGCTTGATCATATCTGTTAAACGATCTTCACCTGGCCTGCTCATAATAATAATCATTTATAAGTTCACGTAATTTTTGCTTAGCACGGGTAAGGTTAGAGCGTGATGTACTCGCTGTAATATTTAACTTTTCGGCAATTTCTTCATGATTAAATCCCTCAATAACATATAAGTTAAAAACCATTCTGTACATAGGAGTTAAACTTTGCATTAACGCAATAATTTCTTCGGCTTCAATGGCCTTAAAATCAAATTTAGCTTGATCAACAACTTCAATTTGTTCGAGCAATACAAGATGGTTTTGATTTACTTTGGAACGATAACTATCAATAGCAGTGTTAATAATAATCCTACGAAACCATGGTTTGAAGCTTTCGACATTGGAGCATTGTCCCTTTTTTGTGAACCATTTAAAAAATGCGTCATTACATATCTCTTCTGCCTCAATGCGTGATTTAGAATAGCGCAAAGCAATGCTCATCGCATACCCATAATAGATACGATAAAGATGCTCCTGGGCGTTTTTATTACCCTTGGAGCATCTTTTAAGTAGTTTTTTTAACTTTTTTATATCTGAGCTTTCGTATAAAGGCACCTTATAGTAAATGGATTTGTTTACTCTTTTATTTGTTCTATTTCCTTTATCTTAATGGCTATTACATTTTCATCGGTAATAAAATCACAAGTATGGCCTCCTCCAATGTCATCAATAGACAAATATTGCAACTTCACTTTTACCAAGTCATCAACTTTGGCTTCATAGGTTATTTCTTCATCAATTTCTACAGGTATAAAATACTGTATCGAATCGCTTGAAGCACTCTTTAACCATTTGTTATTCCATTTACCAATCTCACTACATTCTGCATCTACAACTTTAAGTTCGTAGTTATAATAGTGAATGTAAGTTTGTGGTTCCTCAAAAGGCACAACCACTTCTTCCTCATATCCTTTTACTACAAAGTGATTATCCGTATTGGTAGTATTTACTACATCAAAGTATAAGTTTTCATCAGTCAATAAATCCTCTGGTATATTTAAATCGTCCAGACTTATATATAATGAGTCTTCAACATTTCTCGTACCATCATCATCACTAGTTAAATGGTAAATATCCAATCTAATCATCTTATTTTCTTCTTCGGTTCCAACCTCACCATTCCATGTAACAGAAAATTCATGCGATTTATTACCTCCAACATATTCAATGTTGGAAAAAAGATAGTTGTCATATACTCCTACATTGGTTAAAGTAAAATCTACAGCATTTACATTTGCTGCAGTTGGTGGGGTAGTGGCAAACTTTAACTGCGAATCTATTTCAGGCTCCGGATTATTATTATCGTCATTATTGTTACATGCCAAAAGTCCAAATAACAAAATTAAGCCTACGTATGATATATTATTTTTCATAAGTCTAAAAATTAGTAAACCTTAAAAATCAGAACAAACTACTATTCCATGTCCAATTACACCGGTTTGATGTGTTCATATTTTGTTGTTAGAAGAAAATGAAACTCGCCATATCCTTGCTGTCCCCTAGAAAAACAAACACTAATATGCTGAATTATCAACTCATGTTAAATTGATTGTACCCCCCAAGACGTAGTTATTAACTTAAATGCTGCGTGAGTTGGTAAAAAAAATGAAACAAAAACAACAAACACATATATCCAACTCGTTACCTGCGCCTTAAGAAGAACTCACTCCATTAAAAAACTTGAGACTTATTTTCAAACGTTTCAATTATAGCTCTATTTCTCCGCTTTCGTTTATTTTGTTTTACTTTG